>CAZFMD010000061.1:0-2058 GCA_964520025.1 uncultured Spirochaetaceae bacterium | reverse complement strand
CCGTTTCGGTCGTTATACTGATCGAGGAACGGTGAGGCGGATTCACCTCTTGCCATGCCGCGCTCTGGGCGATAAACTATATATGACTAGTTATAATGACTATTTTGCTGTCGTGAGGAGGCACTGATGATCAAAAGAGAGGCGCCGGTCGCTGAGGTCAAGGCTCGTTTGTCCGAATACGTGTCCCTCTCGGCTTCCCGGGGGGACAGGATCGTCATCACCCGACGGGGGAAACCCGTTGCCGCCCTGGTAGGCCTGGATGATCTTGAGTCGTTGTACCAGGCGGAGAAGCGCAAAGGGCTGAGCGAGCTGATGGGCAGGTGGGAGGATTTCGAGGATATCGCCGGATCCGTCGAACAGATCTATCAATCCCGCCGACACGACGGATATCGGGATGTACCTGTTTGACACCGACACCATTACCAACATCCTCAAGCCGACACCGTCCTACAGACTTCAGGGCAAGCTGAGGGAAGTACCCGCGGAGCGGCAGTTCATATCCACGATCACCGTGTATGAGATCGTCTACGGGGCGTACAAGAGTACCCGGATCGAACATCATCTGCGCAACCTGAAAGAGCTTCTGCTTCCGCAGGTGAGGATCGTGGATTTCGACAGTGAAGCTGCTTATGTCTGCGGAGCTCTCCGAGTCGAGTTGGAGCGATCCGGGATTCCGCTTCCGCTGGCGGATCTTCAGGTGGCCTCTATTGCCGTTGCCAACAAGCTGGTACTGATCACGGGAAACGTCGGCCATTTCCAGCGGATCCCCGGCCTGCCTGTCGAGAACTGGCTGTAGTCCCGGCGCAGCGGCGGGCGACGCGCTGCGCTTGCACGTGATAGGATGAGCTCGGATTTACTGTTTTTCCAAGGAGGAGCCCCATGCCCGCAGTAGCGTCTCTAGAAGAGTTGAAAGCCGTTGAAGAGCAGCTACGGGAGCTGAAGTCCCGGCATCCGGAAGGCTATGCCGACCTGGTCGAGCTGTTCCGCCGTCACCGCAAGATCGGCTACAAAAACATCTGCAAGATGATGATGGGCGAGGCCACGGCGGAAAAACTCAAAGGCCTGGAGTGAAGCCGATGCTGCTGGCTGGTGACATCGGAGGCACCAAGACGATCCTGGCCCTGTACGAGGAAGTGTCCGGCGCAACATCTCCTCTCTGCGAGCAGACCTATCCCAGCGGCCGATACGACAGCCTGGAGGCGGTCGTCCGGGAGTTCCTGCAGGCCCGAGCCGAGCAACCGGAGATCGACCGCGCCGTATTCGGCGTGGCCGGCCCCGTGGTCGCCGGAAGGGCAACCCTTCCCAACCTGCCCTGGGTGATCGAAGCAGCGAAACTCAGAGAACAATTCGGCTTACGGCAGGTCACCATGATCAATGACCTGGAGGCGATCGGCCACGCGGTGACGGCGCTGGCCGGCGGCGACCTGGAGACGATCAAGCCTGGACGTGCGGAACCCCGGGGAAACATCGCTGTGCTGGCCCCGGGCACCGGTTTGGGGGAGACCTTCCTGAGCTGGAACGGAAGCCGCTACACCGCCCACCCCTCCGAGGCGGGGCACGGGGATTTTGCGCCGGTGAACGAGATTCAGATGGGACTCCTCGAGTACCTGCTCGAGCACTTCGATCACGTCAGCTACGAACGGGTCTGCTCCGGGACCGGAATCCCCAACATCTACGCCTATGTCAAAGACACGGGTTTGGCGGAAGAACCCGCCTGGCTGGCCGAGGACCTGGCCCGGGCAAAGGATCCCAACGTCGTCATCATCGGCGCGGCGATGCGGTCCAAACCGGACTGCCGCATCTGCACCCTGACCGTGGAGACCTTCGTTTCGATCCTGGCGGCGGAGGCGGGAAACATGGTGATGCGGCACATGGCCACCGGCGGACTGTACCTGGGCGGCGGCATCCCCCGCCGGATCCTGCCCTTCCTGCAGCACCCGGACTTCCGGAAGTGGTTCGTGCGCAAGGGGCGGCTCTCACACCTGCCGGAAAACGCTCCGGTTCAGGTGATCATGCATCCGAAAGCCGCTCTGGTGGGCTCGGCCAGCCGGGGTCTGC
>CAZFMD010000060.1:0-15166 GCA_964520025.1 uncultured Spirochaetaceae bacterium | reverse complement strand
TCCTCCTCCATGATCCAGGTTGGGAAGTAGGCTTCCTGGGTGAACTCCGTGCCCTTCCAGCTGGTCCCGGCGTATTCGGGGATCGATACGGAAGCCTCCCCGCCGCTGCTCTGTACGATCTCCTCCAGCTGGGCCAGGGCACTCTCCCGGGTTTCTCCGACCGTGAGGCGCCGGTCGATGTGAATGCGGCAGTGATCCGGTACCGAGCAGAGGGAGGGGCCGCGGCTGCGGATGTCCGAAACCGTAATCGAGCCTCGGCCCAGCGGCTGCACCGGCGGCAGAGACCTGTCCAGCTTCCCGATGGCCCGGACGATCGGATTCATCTTGTAGATGGCGTTGATTCCCTGGCGGTTGTGGGCGCCGTGGGCGGATTTGCCCGTTGTTGTGATCTCCATTTCCATGCGCCCCCGCTGGCCGCGGAACACTTTGAGATCGGTGGGCTCGCCCAGCAGCACGTAGGCGGGGCTCAAGCCCTCCTGCTCGATCAGATGCCGCAGTGGGTAGCCGTCGCAGTCCTCCTCCATCACCGAGCCGACCACCCACAGGCTGAAGGGCATTCCGCCGTTCGGGTAGAGGGATTTGAGGACCTTGCCGGCCATGAGGAATCCCGCCATGGCCGCCTTCTCGTCAACCGCCCCTCGACCGTAGATGACCCCGTCGACGATTCGGCCCTCGAAGGGCGGATAAGTCCAGCTCTCCTCATCGGTGACCTGAACCGTGTCGATGTGGCCATCGTAGAGAATTGTCACCGGTCCGTCTCCAAGCCGTCCGACCGCGTTTCCCAATCCATCGGGGTGCTGTTCGTCGAATCCGTAGTACTGCATCGTATCCAGAATGAATTCGACGATCTCCTTCTCCTCACCGCTGTAGCTGCGGATGCGGATCAGACGCTGAAGCAGGTTGGCCAGCTCCTCCCGTGCCCCCTTCACTTGGGTTTGAATGTTATTCAAGCATTTGGGATCCATAATCCCTCCTCCTTCTCCCTATTCGTCTCAAATTGCGGTCATGAGCTCCGTGATCCCAGGCTCAGGGCGCCCTTGGGGCACAGGGAGCAGCACAGACCGCAGCGCACGCAGCGGCTTTTATCCAGGTGATACTTCTTATCCTCGAAGTGAATCGCCTGGTGTATGCAGGAACGTTCGCAGAGCAGGCAGAAATTGCACAGATCGTAGTCGATTTCCGGGAAACCGGCCTCCCGTATCTGTGCGGGCTCCGGCCGTTCCCTGCGGTATAGGCCGACGATCTGCCGGACTTGCTCGAAGCCGTGGGCGTCCAGCCACCGAGAAAGCTCGGCCGCCAGTTTGCCGTACACCTCCTGTCCTTTGAGCACGGCCAGGCTGCATACCTGGACCGCCGAAGCACCGGCCATGAGGTGCTTTACCACATCCTCGACCCGCCGCACTCCTCCCACCCCGATCACCGGTTTGCCGGTCATGGAGGCAATGGCCTCCACGTAGTGCAGAGCTACCGGGAGGATCGCCGCACCGGAGAGCCAGCCGCGCCCGTCTATGCTACCGAGCCGTGGCTCTCGGGTCTCTATGTCGAAGTCCAGGGCCGGGCCCACGCTGTTGATGGCCACGAAGCCGTCCACGATCCCCTCCAGGATGCGGACCGCAGCCTCCAGGTCGCCGATCCCGGGGCTGAGCTTGGCCAGAACCGGGATCGAGAGATTTTCCTTCAGGGCCCCGGCCAATCGTTTGAGGTTTTCAGGGTCCTTGCCCACGTAGTGGATCGAGAACTCGACCGCGTTCGCCACTCCAGCCGCCTCCAGCTGCCTTCCCAGCAAGGCGAGCTCTTCTGCGCTGTAGCCGACAGAGGCGATCACCGGCACTCCACCCTCCCGCACTCGGGCCAGCTCTTTGTCTATGAAGTGGCGGTAGCCATGCTCGGACCACAGCTCGGCGTTGAGCAGACTGCCGGAGAACGGAGAGATGATGTTCGGGGCGGGAACACGCGCGCCCTCCACGCTGATGGTCTTGGCCACCAGTGCTCCGGCACCTCCCCGGGCCGCCTGCAGCAGCATCGCCGCATCCGCCCCGCCCGGGCCGGCCGCTGTCCAGACCGGGTTTGGAAACTCGATACCGCAGACCTTTGTTTTCAGATCAGCCATGGTTCTTGACTCCTAACTTCTTGAACAGGCGGGCTCCCTGTAGGGCCGCGGAGCGGGCGAGTGATTCATAATTCATGCTGAGCAGCCGGCGGTCGGCCAGCAGCGTCTTTCCCTGCATGGTCAAACTCCAGGCGGGAGCCTCCAGGATCCCATAGATCAGATGTCCCCAGAAGGTGTCCGCGCTGAAGGGGGAGGGGGGCCGATAGTCCCAGACCACCAGGTCCGCCCGATCCCCCGGATTCAGATCCGGAAAATCGGGGAAAAAGTTACGCACGAAACGGATCTGGTCGAAGTACAGCCTGCGGATGAAGGCGAAGCTCTCGGACAACTCGCCGCCCTGGTGACGGTGCAGAAGAAAAAGCTGCTTGATCGACCGGGCCGGGCAGGCGTGCATTCCATCCGTGCCGGCCAGCAGAAGCAGGGAGTCGGGAAGCTCTCCATATCGACCCAATCCCACCGCATTGTTGAGGTTCGAATCCGGGTTCAGCGCCAGGGCGCAGTGCCCCCTGCCCAGGGCAGCCCAGTCCTCCTCTTGCAGGTGGACCCCGTGGGCGAGTATGCCCGGGTGTTCGAGAAGTCCGAAACGATCCAGGCGCACCCCGGCGGTGCACTCGAAGGCATCCCGGCTGTAGCGCTGTTCGTAGGCGTCTTCTGCCAGATGGATGTGAATGCCCGTAGCCAGTTCATTGCAGAGGTCGGCGGCCCTGCTCAAGGTTTGATCGGACAGGGTGAAAGGGGCGTGCAGTCCTACCAGTCCTTTGAGGTCCTGATTTGCGCTGCTGCGGATGAACCGTCGCTGTTCTGCAAAGCAGGCCTCGGTAACCTTCTTGCTGTGCCGGTCCGAGGTTTCCAAACAGAGCACGGCTCTTAAGCCCGCGTCGCAGAGGATGCGCCCCATCGCCTCGAGACTGCCCCGGACGGAGCTCGGAGAGCTGTGATGGTCGAACAGGTAACTCACCCCGGCACGGAGAGATTCCGCTGCCCCGAGCCGGGTACAGGCGGCGACCATATCCGCATCCAGTGCCCGGTCCAGAGGCCACCACAGGTTCTTGAGAATGTTGCGGAAATCCTCCATCGAGCCGGGGAGTGCCAGTCCCTTTGCCAGCCGGGAGTAGAAGTGGTCGTGGAAGTTGACAAACGGAGCGGTGGCCACGCGCCCCGCCGCATCGATCGCACCGTCGGGTCGCTCTCGGGAATCCCCCTCTTTCAGATAGCGCCTGTAGTCGGCGGGCCGGATCTCGCCTATCTTACCCTCCACGACCGTCAGATCACAGAACTCGGGCCGAACGGCTTGATCTGCCACTCGGCAGAGCCAGAGGTTGCGGAGTTCCCGGATTTCAGGCGCTCGAACTGGGCCGCTCAATTCAAAATCCCTTTCTGAAGTCATCCGGCGCGGGTGCAGCGGAGTATTGCTTCCTCTCTCGCCGCCACTCCAACGATAGATTGGAACCATCCAAGCCGTCAAGGAACTGATGTCGCGCCCTTGGCGCTGCCCTGGCCAACCCTGAGGGTGGCTACCCAAATCGGAATGTACTATACTGCGATACATAGAAACTTTTTAGCAGCACGAGGAGTTGCGCATGAAAAGAGAGGAAATTTCCCTGTCCCACCTCCGTGTTCCCGTATACAGCAGCTGGAGCGATGAGTGGTTCCTGCTGACCTGCGGGGATCATTCGACAGGAAAGTTCAACACCATGACCGTTGGCTGGGGAGGCTTGGGATGTATGTGGAAAAGGCCGATGGCCCTGGTTGTCGTACGCCCCCAACGCTACACGCGCCAGTTCATGGATGAGTATCCGGATTTCACGATCTGCCACTTCCCGCCGGAACACAGCGAAGCCCTGGACTACTGCGGGAGCCACTCGGGTAGGGATGTCGATAAGATCGCTGAATGCGGGCTTTCCCCCATCCCTTCATCCAAGGTTGGCTCTCCGGGATTTGAAGAGGCGGATCTGATCATCGAGTGTTCCAAGATCTATTACGACGATTTCAAGCCCGAACACTTTCTCGCCGGCTTCATCGAGGAGAACTATCCGGCCAAAGACTACCATCGCCTGTATTTGGGTGAGATCAAAGCGGCCTTTGGAACCGGACGGTACGGGGACTGATCGCGGGTTTCGGGAGCGTGCGCATGAAGTTTACCGGCTACCGCTGCAGTGTATGCGGGAGTGAGTACGAGGGCTCCGGGCAGCTGTACCTCTGCCCCAAGGATCAAGGCTGCCTGGATGTGATCCTTGATGTAGAACGGATCCGCAGAACCATCGAGCCCTCGCAACTCACCGGGCCGGATCCTGAGAGGTCCCACTGGCGCTATCTACCGCTGCTGCCTGTAGAGGACCCCGGTGGCGAAGGCACGCCTCTGCGTAGCGTGGGTCTTACGCCACTGTACACTCTGCCGGCTCTGCGCGACAGGCACGGCCTGAAGGCGTTTTGGCTCAAAGATGAGGGCGCGAACCCGAGCGCCTCGTTCAAGGACCGGGCCAGTTCCCTGGTGGCGGTTCGAGCTGTCCAGGTCGGTGCCGAGACCGTGGTGACCGCCTCTACAGGAAATGCCGGGGCCGCCCTGGCCGGCATGGCAGCCGCCCTGCAGCTGCACGCCGTGGTTTTTGCTCCCAGCAGCGCGCCCCAGGCCAAACTCGCCCAGATGCTGGCTTACGGAGCCGAGGTGATCCTGGTCGAAGGAAACTACGACCGGGCAACCGCGCTGAGCCTGGAGGTGTCCCGGGAACTGGGCTGGTACTGTCGCAATACAGGATACAATCCCTTCACCGCGGAGGGAAAGAAAACCGCCGCCTTCGAGATCTGGGAGCAGGTGCGAGCCGGAACCATAGCGATTTCCGGAGGAAGTCCTCTCTCGATCTTCGTCTCGGTTGGCGACGGCAACATCATTTCCGGTCTGCACAAGGGCTTCCGCGATCTGGAGGAGCTCGGTTGGCTGGAGTTCCAACCCCGCATCTTCGGCGTTCAGGCGGAAGGATCGGCCGCGGTTTCCCGGGCATTTCATGCCGGCGGCGAACGGATTGAAGCTGTGCGGGCATCAACCCTGGCGGACAGCATCTGTGTAGACATGCCCGCCGACGGCCTGCGGGCCGTGCGGGCGGCCCGTGAAACCGGTGGTACCTACATCACGGTAAAGGACGAGCAGATCCTGCATGCCTTGGCGGAGCTGGGGCGGGTCGGAGTGTTCACCGAACCGGCGGCAGCCGCAGCCTATGCCGGGTACCTGAGGGCCCTGGAAATGGGCCTGATAGACAATGAAGAACCGGCGCTGGTGTTGTCCACCGGTAGCGGGCTCAAGGATATCACCGCGGTCCAGAGGGTCGTGCGGGAAGCCCCGGTGATCGAGCCGACGGTGGAGGCGGTCAAGCGACTGCTGAAATTATAGAGTTTGATGCGAACGGCTGCATGGCAGCCCTGAAGGCCGCCAGATTGCGATGCGCAAGGAGGAGAGACTATGGGCCGAGCCATTAAACGGGAGGACAACTCCTTTATCAAGGCATTGCTGAAGCTCATCCCCAGTGAGATCATAGCGGTGTTCATCTTCCTGCAGGGGGTGTTGCCCGATCGCCTGGTTCCCCACCTGGTGATCAGCCTGCTGCTTGTGGGGATCACGCCGCTGTATCTGTACACGGCTATGGGTGTTCGTTCCCGAGGACAACTGGCAGTCTCCACACTGTCCATGGCGGTCTGGATCTACGCCCTCGGTCAGGGACCGGTACGCTTTCTCGAGGCTCCTCTCTACGAGCCCTGGTACGGATCGGTCATCCTGGCAATGTGGACCCTCATCCCGCCGATGCTGCTGTACAGAAAACAGCGCCAACCTGAGCAACCGACTGGTGAGAAAGGGTAGCCAGGCCGAAAATTCCAGTAGGGAAACCGTGAACAGACCGGGACTCGACGAGCTCAGGAGCATACAATTTTTCTCAGAAATGTCCAACCGGGATCTGCGTATGGTCGCCCGCTTTGCCGCTACCAAGAAACACGGCAAGGGGGAAACCATCATCGGAGAGGATACGGTTGCCGATACCTTCTATATCATCCAGAGCGGCAAGGTAGCCATAACCAAGAAGTTCGAGGACGGCGAGGAGATGGTGCTGGCCATCCAGCACGACGGGGATTTCTTTGGAGAAATGGCCCTGCTGGATCAGGGCCCCCGATCCGCCAGCGCGGTCGCACTGGAGCCTACGGTGCTGTTGGAGATATCCCGGACTGATTTTTCGATTCTTCTGAAGAAAGCCCCCCTGTTGGCGTACGCCATGATGAGGGAGCTGAGCGCACGGCTGCGGGGAACCGGGGCCCTGATGATCAGCGAGCTGCAGCGCAAGAACCGGGAGCTGAAAGATGCGTATCGGGACACGGTGAATGCCGTTGTAAACACCCTGGAAGCCCGGGACAAGTACACCCATGGACATACCGAGCGGGTCACCGCGATTGCCATGAGCATCGCCAAGAGCATTGCCGGTGAAATGGAGCTGGATGAGGAGGATCTGTTCACGATCGAGATTGGCGCGCTCCTCCACGACGTGGGCAAAATCGGCGTGCCCGACGCCATACTACGCAAACCCGGGCCTCTGGAGGTCGGGGAGATCCTTCAGATCCAGGAGCATCCAGCCAAAGGCAAGCGCATTCTGGACAATATCGCGTATCTTGAGCAGGCGCTGCCCTGCGTCCTGCACCATCACGAGCGTTTCGACGGCCAGGGGTATCCTGAAAAAATCTGCGGGGATAACATCCCTCTTCCGGGTAGGATCATATCGGTTGCCGATGCTTTCGATGCCATGACCAGTGACCGCCCCTACAGGAGGAAGAGGGACTACCACAGTGCTTTCGAAGAGATCCGGAAGAATGCGGGTAAACAGTTCGATCCTCAGATCGTGGAGGCCTTCGGTAAGCTCTTGAGTAGCGGGGAAATTGAGCGGTTGATCAAGGCGAGAAAATAGCCCTATTCCCGCATCACTGCAGTCCGCCTCAGGTTTCGATCAAATCCTCGATTCCCCGAATCAGAGTGTTGACATAGTCTTCAAGGTCATCGATCTCGGATTTGGGAATACGAAAACCGATGGCTCCTTGGTGTCCGCCGCCGTTGGATATCGAAAAGACCTTCAGAACGGTGCGCAGGTCAATCGCCTTGTATTGATGGCTGCGCCGCAGCCGAAATTGGATCAGGTCGGATTGCTCCGGAGAATCGGTGTAGCAGACCAATCCCAGCCACTTGCTCTCCTCCGCCAGGATATCCGCCACCCCTCGTGCCACTGAAACGATGGTGTCGTTGTCAAACTCCCTGCTCAGGCCGGCGATGTCCTGCTCCCCCAAGACCACGTAGCCTATCTTACCGGAAAACCGCTTCCGCTCTATAAAATAGTTGAAGCACTTCTCCTCGTTTCTCGACAGTCTTTGAATCTCCTGAAACACCTGCTGCATGTCGGAAAAGTTCGTCCGGCGGGTTGTTTTTTTAGCGAGCATCTCGTTGAACATGGCGCTGAAGACCCGGTAGTACTCCTTCTCCCGCTCGCTTTTCAGGTACATGCCCATCTTCGAATCCCCGATGATGCCTGTCAGGATAGCCAGGACGATATTTCGGGAAGCCAGATCGTTGATCTGGAAACGCTTGAGCAGCCTCTTGTTTTCCTTGAGTCTAAGCAGGATCTGACCCACCAGCTCTCCTGAGGAGGAAGCCTCGGTGACCAGGCAGTATCTGTCCTGACCGAAATAGTCGCTGTCCGAACCAATGTGATGATCGATCTCGATCCTCACTGTGCTCTCATCTTCTGCAACGCCTCTTACCAGGGCGTTGGCCTCGATCATGGACGGTTTGGCCGTATCGAACAGGACCACGGTGTCGATCGGCGCGCATAAGGGGTCATCCTGATAGAGGATGGGGATCGAGTTGTAGGTACAGATATTGAGCAGGTACTGGAAGTGTTCGTGGATCTGTTTTCCCAGGTAGATGCAGGTATGCTTCGAAAACTTCGCTACCAGAAGAGCAAAGGCGACCATGGAGGCGATGCAGTCTTCATCCGGGGTTTTGTGACCGAGCAGGAGGAAGCCCTGACGGGTTACGATAGCATCAATGATGTTGTCGATGATGCGGTTCTTGACTCGGTTGCTGGCGATCGCTGTTTTTTCCATACCCAGGGAATACTATTCACGCTTCTGGACATTTTCGCAAGGTTACGGTGGGAAAAGTTGCCTGAATTCACGGAATCTCAAACTAAGCCAAGTTGAAGTCCCGCGATGTTTGTGTGCAATCGGCTATGGACGGGGAAGCTCGGGGCCGGTGAGCGTCACGCTGCTTATGACAACCGAACCATTGTCATACAGGGTGTCTAGTATCAGAACCTGCTCCTGGAAATCCAGCCTGTAATCCTTCCAGATTATTTTCGCCGTCACGGTTTCGCCCGGATCGAGTCCGCCCGTCGCAGTTACGTCCAGGGTAGGATAGAATGATGGATCGTCATAGTTGAACGCAGTGGGAAATTCATGACTCCAGGGATTTGCTGCATCGAAGGGCGCCGGGACAGCGTTGGTCGTTCCGCCCAGTTCATCCTTGTAATCAATATCGATCGTTACAGCCGAATCGGCCGTCACTTCGTACTTGACCACGTAGGTGAAACGGCCCGGCACGGCCGCAACGTTGCAGCTGAGCGTGGCCATAGCCACCAGGCAGACGAGCGTGGTGAGAAAGATGGCTGTTGTGGTTTTCCTGAGTGCGCTCATTCTATTACTGAATTTATCGTAAACCGAGAGGTTTTTCCAAACCTCCCATCGTTTTTTTTGCGGGAGGATGAGCATGGTGGAAGCACTTCGAGCTGTAGATCGTTCGAGGGGCAGGTTTTTTTAGTAATTGTTCCTCCCCGGCAGTTGACAACCCGATTCGCCGGTATTAAGCTGTAATTATACTTTGTGATGCAAAGTAACTTTGTAACGCATAGCGGTTTGTGCCGTTAGACAGGTAAGCTGGAGGAGCCATGTCGGAGAAGAACGAACACGCCGGGAACCATCCGGATCGATACATCCGGGATATCGCGACCATCAAAGATATACTGTTGAAATCTGAGCAGAAACCGATCTACGAACACTGGGCCTTCTACGCCTGGGGTCTCCTGGTCATCATCGGGACTGTTATCCATTTCTTCATGCAGAGGAGATTCGCGCCATCGCTGCGTCAGCTGTTCCTGGAAATCTGGCTTCCCGTGCTGTTGATTGCCGGTTTTATCGAGCTGGTTACCTACATCCGCATTATGTCGCGGCAGGCGCTGAACCTCTTTACCCGAACCGTTCGCCGCTTCTACCTGAGCCTCCTGGGCAGCGGAGTCGCATTTTGTCTGTTGATGATTATGCTCAACCGGGCAGGAGCAGTGGGATACATGCCGATCGGGTTTCTCCTGGGTGCGGCGGTGTTCTACTTTCTCCTGGCCCAGGTCACCTATACCCATGTGTACGTTCACGGCTATCTGTTCCTTATCTTCGCCATCCTGCTGTACCTCTTCGATCTGACCCATGAGATCCTGGTTCCCACAGTCGGATTGCTGGTGGGATTGTCCATGATAGCGGTGGGGATTACCATTCGCATCCGTGAAAAAGCGAAACATGAGTGATTCCTACTACACACGATTTGATGCTGTCTTCTTCGAAAAGACGCGACTGTCCATGATAACCCTGCTCCATCAGGAAAGGTGGGTGTCCTTCAATCGCTTCAGGAAAATGCTCGGAGGAACGGACGGTTCGATATACAGCCACCTGCAGAAGCTGCTCAACGCCGGCTATATCAAGCAGAAGCGACAGATCGCCGGGGAAAAAGCTCAGACGATCTACGCTCTAACCTCGGCGGGGAGAAAGCTGTTCAAGGACTATCTGGTGTTTCTGGAGGATTTGCTTAAACTTCAGAAGGGAGCAACTTCGTAATGGATGACAACCGCCGCAGAAAACTACTGGGACAATGGGGAAAATGGAGCGCTGAACACTGGCGTGCGGCCCTACTGATCGCCCTGGGGATCACGGCGCTGATGACAGTGGGAGTCATCGGTCTGCGCTTGGAAATGACCTTTCACTCCCTCTTGCCCGAAGGCTCCAAACAGGTACGGGATCTGAAGACGATCGAGGATCAGTTTCCGGTAGCTTCTTCTATTGTTGTCGTAGTTTCTGCCGGAACGCGAAGCACACAGGCAGAGGCGCGGCGCACGGTGGTAGAGGCCGTTGATGCCCTGGCCGAACATCTCTCCGGCTCCGAGTATTCCCAATACATCGTGCGGGTTCAGGCAAAGATGGGTCAGGATTTTTTTAGAGAGCATGGTCTACTTGTCTCGGAGCAGGAGGATATCGAGCGGATGGGCCGGATCTTTGCCGATTTGAACCTGGTGCCCCTTTTCCGTAACCTGAACGACGATTTCGAGCGGGAGTACAGTGGAAACGAAGACAACTTAAAGCATGACGAACAGATGGTAACGGCCCAGATCGAAGGACTCGAGCATCTTCTGGCAACCATGGAGCAGGCCGCTTCTCAGAATCCCGTCAGGGCAGAGAAACTTTCCGCTTCCCTGGATCGCTTTCTATTCGGAACGCCCTACTTCCTGAACACAGACGGGTCCATGGCCCTGCTGTTCATCCAGCCTACCTTTACGATCGACGATATCGACAGCTACGTAACTTTTATTCCCCGTCTGGAGCGGATGCTCAAGGAGAAAGCGGACAGCCTAGGGGTGGAAGCCGGCCTTACGGGACTGCTGGTCGTGTCCAAGGATGAGTTCCTCACCAGTCAGCAGGGACTGGTCGTTTCCATGACCATCGCCGTAGTGTTGATTCTGCTGCTGCTGGTTCTCACCTTCAGGATGTATTCGGTACCGCTCATCTCCGGAATACCCCTTCTGGTTGGAGTGTTCTGGACCATGGGATTGGCAGGTTTTGTCATGAGACGGCTGAACATCCTCTCGGCCATGTACATGGTGGCGCTGGTGGGTCTGGGAGTCGACTACGCCATCCATCTGTTGACCACATACATCCAGGAACGGGAGGATGGCAGGAGTTTTTCCGAGTCCATCCAGGAATCCATGCGTAAGAGCGGTTCCGGCATCCTTACCGGAGCCCTGACAACCGCCATTGCCTTCTTTGCGCTGCTAGTTGCCGAATCCCAGGTCGTCAGGGAGCTCGGTGTGATCGCCGGACTGGGGATCCTCTGCGAGCTCGCCGCCATGTTCATCCTGGTACCGGCTCTGCTCGGCTTTCGAAATCACATTCTCATCAAGCGGGGAGCAGGCGGCTCGCGGCTGTTGCACGGACTGGGTTTACGTTACCGTTTCATGCATGGTCTGGGTGATCGGATCAAACATCTGCCCGGCTTGTTCGCCGTCATCCCCCTGGTCCTGGCCGTGATCTTCGCCCTGCAGACTCCCAAAATCCAGATCGAAGGCAACATCATGAATATGGAAGCCAAGGGATTGGAATCCGTGGAGCTTCAGGATGTGATGGTCGAAGAGTTCGGTATCGCCCCGGATGTGATGTCTGTTCTGGGCAGCGACCTCGAGGAATTGAGGTCCATGGAGGAAAGAATAGAGGACCTGGCCTCGGTGAAACGGGTGGATTCCCTCCTTCCCTACTACCCCTCCAACGAGCAGCAGGTAAACCGGCTCCCGGAGGTCGAGTTGTTTCGTCTCCAGCTGCTTTCCAGTCAAGTACAGCCGGGGGTGAATGTCGAAGCTCTACTCGAGGAGATGATTCGCCTCGAATACAACCTGCTGGAGATCTCCGATCTTGCCTACATGGCGGACTTGGAGCGGATGCTGGACCGCTTGAACCGCCTCACGGGACTGGATGAGGAGGGGAAAAAGGCGACGAGCACCTATCTGGAGCGCATCATCGAGCAGTTGGAGGCTGAACCGGCCGGCGCCGGTCAAGGACTGCATGAGTATCAACAGGCTTTGGTACCGATGCTGTCCGGTATGTTGTTCGCGATGGCCGGGATCGAAACCATCACCCAGGAGATGATCCCCGAGTTTATACTGAACTCCTACCGCTCAGAGGGTGGGAATGCCTACCTGCTCAACATCGTGCCAACGCGCAATCCATGGGATCAGGAGTACCGTACGGTGTTGACCGATCAGCTGGCCACGGTTACCGATCGGGCCACCGGCATGGTATTGGCCGCCGACCAGATGACGCAGATCGCAAGGACCGACGGCGTGAGAGCAGCCGTGGTGGCATTGATTACGATATTCTTCCTGCTGCTGATCGATTTCAGAAACGTGAAACTATCCATTCTGACCCTCCTGCCGCTGGTTCTGTCGATGGCAACGTTGCTCGGGATCATGGCCGTGGCCGGTATCAAATTCGACTTCGTTAATGTCATTGCAATTCCCCTTCTGATCGGAATCGGTATAGATGACGCCGTACACATCTCTCATCGCTATGTGCTGGAGGGAAAGGGCCGGATCGACCACGTGGTCGCGCGGACGGGCAGAGCCGTGCTGCTCACCTCTCTGACCACGATCATCGGTTTCGCTTCCTTCATTCCCTCTATTATGCGCGCCATGCGCAGCACCGGCATCGTGCTTTCACTCGCCATGGCCCTGGCTTTCCTGTTCTCGATTCTGTTCTTTCCCTCCGTGTTGCTGATCGCGGCGGAGAAACTGAGCTGGAATATCTATCCCTGGAAGATGACTCTTTTGAAACGGAGCAAAACATGAGACGAACGATTATTCTGATCTTGGTAACGGTACTGTGCAATTCAATCCTGACGGCGGAAAGCGCCCGGGCAATCGTGGACAGGGCGGATGAGCCTTTTCGTGGCACGGGGATTTACAGCCTAAGCGAGATGACGGTGTATCGCTCCGGGGAGGCCCGTCCGACCCTGGAAATCGAGGGATATTCCATGCGGGAAGAGGGAAAACAGCTGTCCCTGTCCCTGTATCTCGGCCCGGCGCGCATGAAGGGCACCGCCTACCTGATGATCGAGAACGACCTCTGGGTCCGCTTCGCCTCAACAGGCAGGATCCGCAAGCTGAGCTCTTCGGCCAAGAAGAACTCCGCCGGAGGAACTGATTTTTCCTACTACGATATGGCGGACAGCGGTCAGGGATTCGCTGAGGACTATACGCTGCGATTGGAAAGCGAGAATGAAAAGGTACAGGGACAGCGCTGCTATCAGATCGCTCTCGTACCTGAACCCGGTTCAGATATCCCCTATGAGAAGGTGGTTTGCACTATCACCCGGGAAGATTACAGGTATCTCGAGCTCGAGTACTACGAAGATGGAGCGCACATCAAGACCCTGAGTTTGTCAGATTATCGAAATGTCAACGGCCGCAACTATCCGTTTCGCTATGAGATGGTCAGCCACACCCAACCCTCCCGTACTGAGGTGATTGTGAAAACGGTGGAGTTCGACAGTCCCAAAGTCGAGTTGAGCATGTTCTCGGTACCGTATCTCCGCAAGATCCGCTAGGAGCATCCCATGAAGTTCTTGTCGTCGTTTTTTATACTGCTGGTTCTTGTCGGTGCGGCGGCGGGGGCCGAGATCACCCTGTCCGGTCAGGCTGATGCGTATCTCGATCTCTTGCCCGCCATGCCTTCAACCTCGAGCCGCCTCGATACTCTTGTCGATTCCGGAAGTGCATATGGATTCCAGGATGTCTGCCTCAATACCGACGTGACATTCAGGCTGGAAGCCGGTCAGGAAGCCGGTGCCTTCACCCTGTGGTTGGCCGTGAATCCCTATGAGATGAGCCAGCTGCTGTTGGCTGCGGCTTCCGGAAACCCGCCGCTGGAACAAACCGTTGCCGGAGCTCTGCTGCTCTCCGATCCGGCGGCCCTGTCCATTTTCAGGGCCAATATTGCCTGGTACATCGGCCAGGCTCTTGTACTGCGTCTGGGCCGACAGAGCCTGCTGACCGGTTACGGCTATGGATGGAATCCGATGGATTTCGCCAGCCCTGTGAAAGATCCCCTCGATCCGGAGGCGGAGCTTCGGGGTGTGGATGCACTGAGCCTGCAGTTCTATCTGGGGAATGTCTTTGCCCTGAAGCTCTCGGGAATCGTACGTTTCGACGACTTCATCTCCGGAGCCGACTTCGAGGATCTGCAGGCCGCGGTCGAGCTTACCGCCTCCTTTCCGGTGTTCGAGCTCAAGCTCAGCGGCTACTACGACTATGACAGTACGGTGGATGAGGATGCCTTTGTTCCCGCCTTGGGAGCCGGATTCATGCTCGATCTTGCCGGAGTGGGAGTGTACGGAGAGGGTGCGCTGCTGCGGGGCGGCAGAGTCCCGGTGCCGGTGGGAGTGTCGGCGAACGAAGTTAAAGATGAGGTCCTGGCTTCCGGATTGCTAGGGCTGGAGTACACCTTCGCCTCTGAACTTAGATTGATCGCCGAGTATTTCTACAACGGCGAGGGGTATTCCAGACAGGAGCGGGAGCTGTACAACCAAAGCCTGGAGGATCAGTTCGCTTCTTCTAGCACCATTCCCGCAGCATACCTCGCGATGTACCGGCCGGGAACCTTCGCCCGGCACTACCTGCTGCTCAATCTCGGTTACCCGATCTACCCCTGGAAGACCAACCTCGAGCTATCCGCCTTCTACTCACCGGATTCCGGGGCTCTGGGCATCATGCCCTCACTGGAGTTGGAGGTTTCCGGCAGTTTGAGTGTTCGCGGTACTTACATGGGGATGTTCAGCCTGGCGGCGGATCACTACGACGAAGCGTGGTTCTCTCCGTTCAATCATTTCATCGAGCTGCGGTTGACCTACTTTTTTTGAACCGGTACCTGTCCGATTGCTGTCCGAACTCGAGCGCTGCCATGCAGAGATACTGTCAATCGAGGCTTGTGGAAAAGAGGTATTCGGTTTAACAATATTCGGAGAAAGGATTAAGCAATGATCGACCTGGAAGTCATACACGACAAGCTCGAGCGCACCGTGGAGAGGGCCAGGGAGCGCAACATCATCATTCCCACTTTTGCCGAGATGAAGGATCCCAGCCTGGTTCCGGAGAGGATCAAGCAGGAGTTGAAGCAGATCGGCCTCTGGGATATCCACCCCCGCAACCTCTTCCGCATAACCTGGAA
>CAZFMD010000059.1:0-15400 GCA_964520025.1 uncultured Spirochaetaceae bacterium | reverse complement strand
AGTACGAGTTCACCCAGAGAAGCAAAACCGCAAGCAGCGCCGTGGAGCGGCTGGAGATCTTCGTGCGCACCTACGCCTGGTTTCTCGACAAGTATCCTCTGTTCAAGGATCTGTATATACCGGGCAACGATCTTCTGCCCCGCTGGATGAAATCCCGTTCCTCGAAAGACCTGTTTACCGAAGGGGTTGAGACGGTGAAAGGCATCATTTTACAGGGCCAGGAAGAGGGAATCTTCGATCCTCAGCTGAACAGCGAGGCGGCCTCCCTAATCGTGTACAACACGATAGTGTCCCTTCTGTCTCAGGATCTCACCACCTACCAGCGAAAGAAATCCCCCCCGTACCTGGTGGATATGGACACGCTGCTGCGTCTACTGGGCACCGGATTGGGCGCAGCCCGAATGCAACACAGCGAATAGCCGGTTACCGGAGGCTCGCTCCGCAACTGTAGGCTTCGGGACTGTACCCCTCGACTAGGTCTTACGCTCGATAAAGGTATACGATATCGATCCGATGAGAAACAGCACCGTGAGCAGTACTGCCCAGAGAAGATAGGACTGCATGTAGAGATAGGTAACCGCCCCGCTCAAGAATGGGACCGCGACCAGAAGAATCAGGAACAGCACTCGAATTACACCGTACCACTCCTGAAAGCGTAGAAAGAAAATGGTCAAGAACAGGAGCTGGGCCATGTGCATAACAGGCAGGAGGAATAAATGGTAGATCTCGAACTGTCCGTAGTGGGTGAAAACCTCAACGATTCCCACCAGGGTATAAAACCCCCCTCCGAATGGAAGCAGGGAACCGTAACCTTTCTGGTTATAGGCTAAAAAGTAAAGCACTCCGAGAAACAGGACCGGAATCAGGTGATCGGTAAATAGAAACATCAGATAGAGGGAAAAGCTTCGATAGGAGAGGTGAACGTATCTGCGCACCAGGAGCATCACCACCAGGCAGGGAACGGCGTAGAAAAAACCCTTGATGAACTCCACCACAGGCGCTTCCCGCCGAGAAGGCATCTTCCCTACCGGCGCGGTTTTACGCTCGGCAAGCACCAGAAAAACAGTCAGGCAGGGAAGTCCCAGGATAGCGAACAGGCTCATCCGGAACTCACCCAAGAACCGTTTCTTCGATCTTCCGGAGCTGGGCCCGGTACAGGGAGGTAATCCCGACTCCGTAATCGGATATCAACTGGATGATGTTTCTGGAATGTTCCGGTTGATCCTCTCCGTTGATACGGTCTCCGGCATCTCCCAGGCCGGGCATGATATAGGCCATATTGTTCAGGCTGGGGTCCATCCAAAGAGTGTAGATCTCCGAGTTTTCAATCGCCCTGACGATACGCAGGGAGCCCTTGAGCACGGAGATAACATTTAGGAAAACAATCGAGCGGGGTTTGATGCCCTGATCCAGCAGATACTTCACAATGGTAACCAGGCTGCCTCCGGTGGCGTTCATAGGATCGGCAAAGAACAGATCCTTTCCATCGAGCATATCCAGGTCGAAATAGGAACGATCCAAGTCGAGAATGTAGGCCATATTGTGCTCCTCCTTGCTGTCGTCCCGGCTGATCCGGAACAGGGCGAAGGGGGTCACGTAGTCATTGGAGGAGTACTCCTGGATCTCCTTGGAAACGATCATCGAGGGAAGCAGAGCCGCCCGCAGCATCACGCACATCACCGAGTTGCCCACCTTCTCGTCGATGTCGGGTATCTTGTGGACGGCGTAGTTCTGCGTCGGCAGGTTCACCGGCGTGTCCACAAAGATATAGTTCTTTTGCTCTGGGATGGAACTGGAGAAAGTCAGATTGAACAGCAGCTCGTACGCTCTCTGTATGTAGTACACGAACTCCGGTGTTTCGGTATGAACATCCCGAAGCTTGGCTATGAGCCGGGAAGCCTCGCCGTGGCTGGAGCGGGGGGTCTCGAACGAGTAGACGTGGATATTCGGTTCTTTTCGGGCGATCTCCTGCATCTTTTCGCCCATCTCGTTGTACAGGGCGATGAGCCTGTTTCTGGCCTGCTGCTTCGCCTTCGAATCCGCAGCCGCATCTAGTTTCGGAAACAACTCCATCGCTTCGGCGAACTTGTCATCCATTACCGAAATTGTCTTCTTGTCCTCTTCAGTGAGATAACCATCCAGGTCCGAGGCCTGCAGAACGATTTGATTCATGCCCCAACTGTACCGCCGGCTCGTGTGCTTCGTCAAGAACCTCTGCAATCTTACGATGACAGAGCAATAGCTTGTTGTTATATTTGAACCTGCCCGTGAAAAAAGAACAGCAAGTCGAACGACATCACTACATATTCAAAGGGGTGATTCAGGGTGTCGGATTCCGTCCGACCGTGTATCGCTGCGCCGTATCCCTGGGCTTGATGGGATTCGTACGCAATGAACGATCAGAGGTGGTGGCGGAGCTGCAGGGCCCCCCGGCCGCTCTACAGAAGTTTCCGACAACGCTGCGGGAGACGCTGCCTCCGGCCGCGGTTCTGGATCGGATGGATCACAGCTCGGTTGCCCCGCGGGAGGAGGAATCTTTTCGCATCCTGGAGAGCAAAAACACTACGTACAGTTTTCCTCCGATCCCTCCGGACCTGGCGATTTGCCCCGACTGCAGAAAAGAACTGTTCGATCCGGAAAATCGCAGGTATCTGTATCCGTTCATAACCTGTACCCAATGCGGGCCCCGCTACTCGATCGTGGAGGACACCCCCTTTGACCGGGATACAACCTCGATGATCGACTTTCCCCAATGCCCGGACTGCCTGAGCGAGTACACGGATCCTGAGGATCGGCGTTTTCACTCCCAGACCAACTCCTGCTGGTCCTGCGGGCCGACTCTTGAACTGCGGGCCGCAGACGGTGCCGCCGTGGAGGGAGATCCGCTTCTGGAGACCGTGGCTGCGCTGGAGCGGGGAAAGATCGTCGCCATCCAGGGCATCGGCGGCTTCCACCTGGCCGCGGATCCGCGCAACTCATCGACCATGAAGCGGATGCGCCGGGACAAGGAGAGGGAACGCAAACCCTTTGCCCTGATGGTGGCCGACAGGCAGGAGGCGGAGGGATTGTGTCGCCTGAGCGAAGAGGATTGGCAGCGCCTGTCCACCACGGCCAGCCCCATTCTGATCTTCCCTCTGGCAACGAACGCACCGGATCATCTGCGGGCCGTTTCTCACACCGGAACTCTGGGTATCATGCTGCCCTACACCGCCCTGCACCTGCTGTTGTTTCACTATCCCGATGTGCAGATCACCTATCGGCATCTGGTCATGACATCGGGAAACCTCAAGGGAGA
The DNA here is from genome assembly GCA_964520025.1 of uncultured Spirochaetaceae bacterium. Classification (GTDB taxonomy): domain Bacteria; phylum Spirochaetota; class Spirochaetia; order SZUA-6; family DRHE01; genus JAFGQJ01. Next base: position 12,105 of record CAZFMD010000059.1, on the reverse strand, counting down.
GCCGATCATCACCGAACCGGAGCAGGCATTTGTCAAACTGGCCGATGTGGCGGATCTGTTTCTGTACCACAACAGGCGGATCCTCTTTCGAACCGATGACTCGGTGGAGCGGCTGGCCGCCGGGGGACAGAGGATCTTCCTGCGTCGCTCCAGGGGATACGTTCCCCGCTTGATCCCCCTCAACAGCTCCCTGAAGCCTACGGTACTGGCCGCAGGCGGGGATTTGAAAAACGCCCCCGCTCTGGGCAGGGGATCGGACATCTACCTGGCGCCCTACATCGGGGATCTGGCCGATCCCCTCACCCGTGGGGATTTCGAACGGCAGATAAAAAAGATCCTCTCCCTCTACGAGGTGCAACCGGACACCCTGGTATACGACCTGCATCCCGGCTATCATTCGACCCGCTGGGCTCTGCAACAGCAGATCCCCCACAAGGTCGGAGTTCAGCATCACCACGCCCACCTGCTGGCGGTGATGGCCGAGCACCGGCTGGAGGAGGTCATCGGGTTATCCTTCGACGGGACCGGTTATGGAACCGACGGGACGATCTGGGGCGGTGAGTTCCTGCTGTCCCGCCGGGGGGATTTCCAGCGGTTGGGGCATTTCCGCACCTTCGGGCTTCCCGGCGCAGAGGCGGCGGTCCTGCACCCGCTGCGTATCGCCCTGGCCCTGCTCAAAGACGAATTGGACGGTCAGGAACTGGAACGGTTGTTCTGCGGGGGCCATGGTCTGGATGAGCAGCAGCTGTACACTATAGTCGAGATGATAGCCAAGGGGGTCAACACACCGGTGAGCTCCTCCCTGGGACGGATCTTCGATGCGGCCAGCGCTCTACTCGGCCTGGTGGACTCGGTGAGCTACGAGGGGGAGGGGCCGATTCGCCTGGAGGGGCTTGCCCTCGGCCTGTACGACGGAAAGCCCCTGAGCGGTTCGGCGGACTGCTCCGACTGGAATATCTCCGTGGAGCGCGCGCAGCACGCGCAGGACCCGTTCCGGATCGACTGCCGGGGATTGCTGCGCCACCTGGCTGAATCGGTGCGCGGCCCTTCGCCTGCCGATGGACCGGCCGGGGATGAAAGAACGGCTGCTGCAGCCCTGGAGTTTCACAGGGGGATCGCAGCTGCCGCTCTGGAGGGTTCCCGGCGCATGCGGGAGCAGACCGGCATCAGCCGCATCGCCGTTTCCGGGGGCGTTTTTCAGAACGTTCTGCTCTCCGAGCTGCTGCTTCCGGCTCTGGAAGAGGCGGGATTCCAGGTGTACACCCATCGCAACATACCGCCGGGAGACGGAGGGATTGCCGTGGGACAGGTTTATTTTCTGCCCGGGAATGAGTAAATTGAAGATCTGGAGGAGCCCATGTGTTTGGCCGTGCCCATGAAAATAACCAAGATCCTGGCGGATGGGAAGGCTCTGGTGAAACAGGATGATCTGGAAACCGAAGTCGACCTGACCCTGATCCAGGATCCGAAGATCGGCGATTACGTCATCATTCACGCCGGTTACGCCATCGATCTCCTGGATCTGCAGGAGGCGGAGGAACGTTTGCAGCTTTTCCGAGCCATGGAGGAAGCCGGATCCTAGCCGCGGGCGTCGTTCGTAGTCGGGCCTCGCTCAGAGGCGGGCGATTGCGTAAGTAGGCAAGGGAGCAAGCAGCTCAGTGTATAAGCAAGTAAGACAACTAAATTCGGGTAGTTGAATGTCTTCGGATTTACGACAGAGCCTCCAGGACCGCCGTCTGGCCGCACCTCTGCTGGAGGAGATCAGGCGAAGCGCCGCGGATATCTCCCGGTCGGTAAGGGTCATGGAGGTATGCGGCACCCACACCGTTGCCATTCGCCGCTCCGGAGTCCATTCCCTGCTTCCGGACAACATCATCCTGGTCTCCGGTCCCGGCTGCCCCGTGTGCGTCACCCCGACCAGCTATATCGACAATGTCCTGCAACTGCTGGATAACACCGAAGCCACGATCGTATCCTTTGGGGATATGCTGAAGGTTCCCGGCTCTGACGGCAGGAGTCTGGCCGGCTACCGGGGCGGAGGCCGGGTTCGGATCGTCTACTCACCGGCGGAGTTGATTCCCATCGCCCGGGACAGCACCAAGGCGGTGGTTTTTCTGGCAATCGGCTTCGAGACCACAATTCCCACCGTGGCTGCGGCGTTTCTCAAGGCCCGCCGGGACGGGATTGATAATCTGTTCCTCTACACGGCTTTCAAGACCGTACCCCCGGCCCTGCACGCTCTGCTGGACAGTCCGGACAGGAATCTGGACGGCTTTCTGCTTCCCGGCCACGTCTCGGTAATCATCGGAGAAAAACCGTATCTGTTTCTAGAGGAACGGGGCGGGGTCCCCGGGGTGATAACCGGATTCGAGCCGCTTGATCTGCTCCAGGGAATTTCAGCCATGCTCAAGCAGATCGCCCGGGGGCAGCAGCGGGTGGAAAACGGCTACACCCGGGCCGTACGACCCGACGGAAACCCCAGGGCCAGGGAGCTCATGGAACAGCTGCTCGAACCGGTCGACGCTCTCTGGCGCGGATTCGGCCGGATTCCGGCCAGCGGCCTTGCCCTGAGCTCCGCCTTCCGGGACGCGGATGCCCGGCTGCACTTTTCCCTGCCCCCGCTTCACAACGTAGAGCCGCCGGGTTGCCTCTGTGCCCAGGTACTTCAGGGCCGGGTTATCCCGCGGGAATGCACCTTGTTCGGAAAACGCTGCACCCCGGAGACACCGGTGGGGCCGTGTATGGTATCCTCTGAGGGAACATGTGCGGCCAGTTTTCGCTACGGCGAGGCTTCGCTTTGAGCATCCTGGAACGTATTACCCTGGAACACGGCAGCGGCGGGGCTCTGTCCAGACAGCTCACCGAACAGCTGATCTATCCTATTTTGAGCAACGATTCGTACAGGGAGCTGGCCGACGCCACCGCCTTCGAGAGCCTGGGCCGGACCTTCATCACCACGGATACCTTCGTCGTGGATCCGATCTTCTTTCCAGGCGGCGATATCGGCACATTGGGGGTGTTCGGCACCTGTAACGATCTGGCCGTGTGCGGTGCCCGGCCTCTCTATCTGACCTTGGGTCTGATCCTGGAAGAGGGTTTCCCCACGACGGATCTACGGCGTGTCATGGAATCGGTACGCGCATCCGCCGAACGGGCCGGGGTGCAGGTCATCAGCGGCGACACCAAGGTCGTACCCGCCGGCAAGGGAGGCGGGATCTTCCTCAACACCACCGGTGTGGGGGAAGCGTTGGGGGATCACCTCCTGTCGGTGACCAACATACGAGAGGGGGACTCGGTTCTGGTCTCCGGACCCGTGGGTGCCCATGGACTGGCCATCCTGGCCAGCCGGGAGGACCTGAAGATCGGAGCAACCCTGCGCTCGGACTGCGCGCCTCTGTTTCCGCTCTGCCAGGCTATGTACACACTGGGCGAATCCTTGCGTTTCATGCGGGATGCGACCCGAGGGGGAGTGGCTGCGGTTCTCAACGAAGCCGTGTCCGAGAATCAGAGCTGCGGGATGGAGATCCAAGAGACGGCCTTTCCGATCTCCGGAACCGTGTCCGCGGCCTCCGATCTGTTGGGGTTGAATCCTCTGGAGATTGCCAATGAGGGGGTGATGGTCGCCGTTGTGGCTCCGCAGGCCACCTCGCAGGCGCTGTCGCTCCTGCACTCCTTCGAAACAGGCCGAGAAGCCTGCCGGGTCGGTACGGTGAGCGGCTCCAATCCGGGACGGGTGATCCTGGAGACGGCGGTTGGAGGCAGGCGCATTCTCGATCTGCCCCGGGGCTTGCTCCTGCCCCGAATCTGTTAGAACAACTCTGTCAGCAAAGGAAAACTCTACTCCCCGTGATACTGGATCAGGGTGTGGACCCGGTAGTCCCGTAGAACCTCATCGTAGTTGAGAAAGGGAAGCCCGACTACCGCAAAGATGCCGGCAACCTGGGCACCCGCTGAGCGAAACAGATCCGCAGCCGCCCGGATCGTGCCGCCGGTGGCGATCAGGTCATCCAGCAGGAGGACTCTCCTTCCCGCCTGCACATCGGCCTTGTGGACTTCGATCTCATCCTCCCCGTATTCCAGCGTAAAAGAGGCCCGATAGGTCTCTCCGGGCAGCTTGCCCTTCTTGCGTACCAGAATCAGGGGTATGGCGAGGCGGTGAGCGACCGGCGCGGCGAACAGAAAGCCCCGGGCTTCCACGGCCGCCAGGGCGCCGGCTTTTGATTGTTTGCAGAAGGCCATCGCCTGGTCGATGCAATAGCCGAAGGCCTGCGGTGAGGTCAGAATGCTGGTGATATCGTAGAAGAGGATACCCGGTTTGGGGAAATCCGGAACCTTGCGGATCGCCCCGTCAAGGTCGAACTCAGCGCTCACGCGCGGGATCCTCCAGCTGGCCGGTAAAGGCTTGGATCCAGCCGCTCAGCTCCGTCGAATCAAGATTGTCCCGTTGAAAGCTCCGGAAGTTTTGATCCGGCAGGTCCAGCTCGCAATCCTTCAGAGCCTGGCGGAAAGCCCGGACCGTGTCCGCGCTGTCAATGGAAACTGCCCCACCCACCTTTCCGGCAAGGGTGATTCCCCGGAAAGCTCGGAGCAGTTCCGTGAAATGCGAATGGATCGGCTGCCCACCGGAAGGAAGGGAGGCGAGCAGAAAAATATCTGCTCCCGCCAGGTCCGGTATTGCAGCCTGATCCGCACTGCGAGTGGCGACTGTGAATCGATCGCTGTCAAAACAGTCGGCTAAACGCCGAACCAGCTGCTCCATCACGGGCTCAGCTGGTGCATAAATGATAACTCCCCGGTACATGCCTATCCTCCTCCCCGTGCATTATAGCAGGTTTATCGACTGTAAGAAAACATCACGGATAACCCCTGCGCAAGCCTTTGATGCGGGCATGGGCATTTAGATCCAGGCCGGAGCGATCTCCTCTGGACAGCAGATGAAAACCGAGCCCGGCGACCATGGCCGCATTGTCGGTGCACAGGCGCAGGGAGGGAAAGATCGCCTCGAAATCCGGCTGCTCGCTCAAGCTCCGGCGCAGGTAGCTGTTGGCCGCCACGCCTCCACCGGCGACGATGCGCTTCAGGTGGGCGTGACGAGCGGCTTTGATGGTCCTGTCCACCAGGATATCGATCGCCGTGGCCTGAAAAGAAGCGGCGATGTTCTCGTTGCTCTTTTCAAAATCCCGGTTCCAGAACTGATCCAGCTGATTGACAGCCGCGGTTTTCAACCCGGAGTAGGACACATCGAAGGGATGATCCCCCTTATGCAGGGAGGGCCAGGGAAAACGGAACGCCTGGGACGAACCGCTGCGCGCCAGCTTATCGATGGCCACGCCCCCGGGAAAACCCAGGTCGTAGTGTTTGGCCACTTTGTCGAAAGCCTCGCCGCAGGCGTCGTCGATCGTGGCTCCCAATACCTGCATCGAATCAAAGCTCTCGACCCGGGCGACCAAGGTATGACCGCCGGAAACCAGCAGCCCGATGTACGGGTAGGCGATCTCCGCTTCCAGATGCGGGGCGTACAGATGCGCGAGAATATGATCGACTCCCACCAGTGGCTTGTCCAGGGCGAAGGCCAGGGCCTTGGTGTAGGAAAGTCCCACCAGCAGGGAACCGATCAAGCCGGGCTGGTAGGTGACGGCCAGCCCATCCAGTTGGGTTGCGCGGATTTCCGCTTGCTCCAGGGCCTGGGCCACCACTGCGGAGATCGTTTCGATATGCCTGCGGGAAGCGATCTCCGGCACCACCCCGTAGAAGGGCCGATGGTCTTCGATCTGAGAGGCGACAACCTCGCCCAGAATTGTTTTTCCCTCCGCGACCACGGCAGCGGCGCATTCATCGCAGGATGTTTCGACTCCCAGAACGATCATCAGCTGCCCTCCTCCAACAGATCGGAGAGAAACACCAGCTCGATCCCTGCGCGCTTCAGCTCCGCCAGCAATCCATCGATCTGCTCCACTATCTGGGGATTGCGCACATGTCCGATCAGGATGGCGGATCCCTCGTTCCGAGCCACTTCGATTCCCTCCTCCAGCGCCAGCCGGATAGCCCCCGCCTGAGGCTCGTTGTCCAGGAAGATGTCCCGCTCCAGATAGGGCACTCCGTGGGCTCGGGCTGTTTGCGGCCCCAGCGTTCGCGTGGTGGTGCGGCTGTCCAGAAAATACCGCCGGTTTGATTTCAGGTAGTCCATCAATACGTTCATGACCCGCCGATCCGCTGTAGCCCGGGATCCCATATGGTTGTTCATCCCGCCGGCTTGGGGAACCTGGGCGAAGCTGGCCTCCAGCAGGCGCCGGATCTCTTCATCCTCCTGGCTGGTAAGGATGGCTCCGGGTCCGGGATCGTTTCCGTTCTCCGCTTCCATGGGCAGATGCAGCAGCAGCTCCTTTCCCGCACTATACACTCGCCGCGCCGACTCTTCGCTGTGGGGAAGATTGGGCAGAACCGACAGGGTGAGCGGACCGGGGAAGTCCAGGAACGCCTGAAGCTCCTCGAGGTTATAGCCCACGTCATCGATCACCACGGCGATCCTGGCCCTGGGGATCGGCCTTTCCTCTCTGTTCGTGCCTGCGGCGACCGGCGCTTCAGGGCCCGGAGGCTCCACGGTTTCCGGCTGGATCTTTTGAGGCCGGCCAGGCTGCCGGGCGGCAACTTCCCCGGCCTGCTCCTCGGGGGACTCAGAGATCTGTTCCCGAGAAGGCAGGATGATCAGCACCGCGACCAGACAGGCGGCAATCACAACCAGAAGAGCGATAGCCCGCCGGGCGCCCGACCTGCCGCTGTTGCTCTTCCGTTTGCCTGCCTTGGACATGGGTCTATTTTATGTACGGGTGAGGGTTGGTCAAGAGCCGCCGATCAGGTGTAGACGAACTCTCGCAGCTCTTCGGCGTTTTCCTTCAATTTTCTGAGAGCACGGATTTCAATCTGCCGCACGGTCTCCGGGGAGATGCCCATCTCATCGCCTATCTTCTTCAGGGTATACTTCTTACCGCCGTAAAAGGCGAACCGGTACAGAAGGATCTGCTTTTCCTTTTCCAGGAGCGTTTCCAGGAACTTCAAAGTGCGTTCCCGCAGATTTGCCCGCAACAGCTCCCTCTCCGGGATATACGAGTTATCCTCGATCACGTCCTGAAGGGTCCCGCTGTCCTCCTGGGTCGGCCCATCCAAAGAGACTACGGCGCTGGACAGCTGAACGATGGTTTCCACCTCCCGTTTTTTCAGGCCCAGCTCCTTGGCGATCTCATCGATATTGGGTGCCCTCTTCAATTCCTGAGACAGTGCGTTATAGGCTTTGTTGATCTTCCTCAGCTTCTCCTCTTTCCTGTGGGGAAGACGGATCGTACGCCGCTTGTTGGACAGGGCCCGCACGATTGCCTGTTTGATCCACCAGGATGCGTAGGTGCTGAAGCGAACGTTTTTTCGGAAATCGTACTTGGAAGCGGCCTTGATCAGTCCCAGGTTTCCTTCCTGGATCAGGTCCAGCAGTGAGACATCCCGGGTCATATACTTCTTAGCGATGCGCACAACCAGACGAAGATTCGCCTCGATCAAGGTTTGGCGGGCACTGTCGTCACCGCTCATAACGCGTCGGGACAGAGCAAGCTCCTCCTCGAAGGTCAACAGCCGGCTTCTCTTGATCTGTGCGAAATAGGCCCGCAGGCTGTCTTCTCTGCTATCCGTACCATCTGCTTTCATGACGTCATCCTATGAATTAGACAAGCAAAAAGCGTGCCAACTGAAGATGTCCGAACTCCGAAGATAAATACCAACCAGGTATAGATTTACCTTCTTAGTATGTTTTATTTGGTAAGGATTTCGAGTTGTGTATACTTTTTCATACAAAACGGGGCTTTTAAGGTGTACTAAAGTATTCACTCCGTCCCAGTCGGGATCCCGTTCGGGGCTCCGCCCGGGTTCAGCTGCCTGTAGATCATGTCGGCAATGCCGAAGCTGCCGGTTTTCGCCATTTTCTGGGCATATTCATCATACAACATGTCTTCGAATATCTCCTCCGCCATGCCACCGTCCATCAGACCGGTCTTGCTGACGGATTTCCGCATGACGTTGAGCATCTGCTTGATGAAGATCGCCTCGAATTCCTGGGATACCTTGTACAGCTTGCTCGATCTGTCGACCCTGGTCTGTCCCGGGCCCTTCGCCCCGGCGGCCGGCAACCCGGATGTCGCCCGGAGCCGATCAGCCTTCAGCAGATCCCGGTTGGGCAGGTACGGTTGATACTGTATGTTCGCTAGTTCCATGGTTGCATCCTTACTGGACGATCAAGGTTCCGTACAGAGAGCCGGCTCGATCGATCGCCTTGATGATATGAATGATCATCTCTGTTTCCAGACCAATTGATCTCAGGGCCGCCACAAGTTCTTCCACCGTGGTTGTCTGGTCGAAAACGAAGTTGTTCTCCAGTTCCTGCTGCTCCAGGAATCCGGCGGCGGCACGTCCGTACGGACTGACATCCACCGAAATATCCTGGTAGCTGACCGCTACCTTCCCGATCCGGACCTGCTCGCCGAAAATGATCACCCCAGAGTTCGAATCGATCACCACCTTGTTCGAAGCCTCGGGCGTCACCCGGATCGATTCCAGCTCCGCAATGAATCCCACCGGATCCGAACGCCACTTATCGGGGATGGACAGCTGGATCATGGCCGCATCCACGGTTTGAAGCAGGATATCCGGGTACTTCTGCCGGATCGCCGCACCGACGGAGTTCGCCGTAACGAAATCCGGGTGACGCAGAAGGATCGAGAGGGTGTTTTCGTCGAGGAAACTGGATAGAACATCCTGCTCTATGATGGCCCCGCCGGGCACGGTCCCCACGGTCCTCGAGTTACTCCCGGCGGCCGCCCGGGGGGTGAAGATCTGCCCCTGGGCCAGTGCGTAGACCACGCCGTTGGCCGCCTGGAGGGGGGTCTGCAGGAGCACGCCCCCCACCAGGGTGCGGGCGTCTCCGATGCTGGACACCAGAACATCCACGCTCTCCCCGGCACGCACAAATGCGGGGACCTGGCAGCTGACCGTCACCACCGCACAGTTGCGACTGCGTACATCCGCCGAATCGATGCGAAAACCAAAATTGGAAACCAGATTGGCGATCGCCGCTTTGAGCAGCTCGGAGTTCTGCGAATCCCCCCTGCCGGCCAAACCGGTAACAAGCCCGATGCCCACAAGCTGGTTGCTGCGAATCCCCTGCAGATCGGCGATGTCTTTGATGCGCACCGCGGGAACGGCAAAGACCGACACCCCCAGCAGTAGCAGAGCTACGGATAGTCTAATCGCTTTCAACAAGCACCTCCCCTTTCGCGGTTATGCGAGCCTGGAAACGCTTTGCCGTCGCCTCTGGACGGACATCGACGACATCTCCAACACTTCCGGATCGTAAAGCCCGGCCGGGAAGACTGACTCGGAGTCCCGGGCGGAGCACGGTAATCATCACCCTGTCGCCGGCCCGTACAGCCAAAACACGCTGGAGCCGTTCGCCCTGAACATACTCTCCCTGACTCAGGGATGAAAGGGTCCTGTAGCCCTGCATCGCCTCTCCCTGCACGACGAAGGTTGACTGCAGCAGGGAAACGTCCTCCTGGCTGAAGATCAGCGCCTGTTCTGTCAATTCATATCCTGCCGTAAGGTCCACGGCGGCCCGCGCCACCGGAAGGAAATGATGGATCCAGATGCGCATCGAGCCCTCCAGCCGTTGCCCTCCGGCACTCCCCAACGGGGCGCGATCCGAGCCACCGGCAGCCATCACCCTGTAGTTTACCTGCATGGTTCCGGCGGGAATCCTGCTCGAGGATAGCGAGCTGCGGAATCCCGAGCTGTACGGAGATCTGTCGGTTTCAAAAACAATCCGATCTTCCCATCCCGAGGCCATCCCCTTTTTCTGCTCTAGGGCATCCCCGAGCCCTTCGGGCAGAAGCGGAGAAGCGAGCAGCTCGATTTCGATGCGCCCCTGCTTGTAGGGATCCTGAGCCTCCACGAAAGCCAGCAGTGCCGTGTAGAACCAACACTGATCCTCCGGTACTGCTTCCACCGGTAGGATCGCGATCCGCCCCCCGATCACTACGGCCCGCCCCGCAACCGCAGCTATCCGTTCCTGAATCACCTTTGCAGGCAACAGGGTCGGGCGCGCCGGGGCGGGGCCGAGCGGCAACCGTCCGAGAGCCTGGGAGCGGGCTGGATCTGAGCTGAAAACGGAGGCGACCTGGTCCAGAGTGAACTGCGGACCTTGGATTACGGCGCTGGGATGCAGGTACACGGTTACCGCGTCAGTTGTTGCAGTCGATCCGGGAGCGGCATGGACAGCTGGCGGAGCGCTCACCGTAAGGCTCAGGCCCGCCAGGACCAGGACCAAGAGCAGGATCCGGCTCCGGGTTCTATTCATCCTCTCCTACCGCTTGAGATTGTTCGCGGTGGCCAGCATGGAATCGGAGGTCTGGATCGCCTTGGAGTTGGTTTCATACGCCCGCTGGGCAACGATCATGTTCACCATCTCCTGGACAACCGAAACATTGGACATCTCCAGAAAACGCTGCACGATCTTGCCCATGCCGTCGAAACCGGGACGTCCTGGAATGACCTCCCCGGTGGCGTTGGTGACCTTGAAGAGGTTCTCCCCCACTGCCTGCAGACCCGTGGGATTCACAAATCGATAGATCTCGATCTGCCCGACTTCAATTGGATCGTCTATCCCGGCTATCTTCACCGTTACCCTGCCGTCCTGGGAGATCGTCAGGGTATCCCGGATGAACCCCTCAGGCAGGATCACTTCGGGCATGAAGCGATAGCCGTTGGAGCTGACCAGCTGGCCGTTGGAATCGATCTTGAAGGATCCGTCCCGGGTATAGCCGTAGCTGCCGTCGTACAGCAGCACCCGGAAGAATCCCTCACCCTCGATCGCCATATCAGCCACGTTGCCGGTGGACTGAAGCGCTCCCTGGGTGAAGATCTTCTGGGTGGCGGCCGGCCGCACGCCGTGGCCGACCTGGATTCCGGTGGGCACCAGGGTAACCTCGGTGGCCGGCGTTCCGGCCACGCGCAGGGTCTGGTACAGCAGATCCTCGAAGTCGGGCCGATTTGCCTTGAAGCCGGTGGTGTTTACGTTTGATAGGTTGTTGGCAATCGTATCGATGTTGAACTGCTGACCCGTCATGCCGGAAGCGGCAGTCCATAGTGATCGCATCATGATGTCACGTACCTCCTCGTTAGACTCGTAGTGCCTCGTTGATCAGACGTCCCAACAGGCTGTCCTGAGTCTGAATCATCTTCTGATTGGCTTCGTAGGTTCGCTGAACCTCGATCATCTGCACCATCTCGGTGACCACGTTTACATTCGAGCTCTCCAGGAATCCCTGCCGCACCTTGGGCCGCCCCTCTCCGGCCGCTATCTGCGCGGGACCCGAGTCCTCCGTATCTCTCCAGAAGGAATCCCCCATCTTCTTCAGGTAGCGGGGACGATTGAAATCCACGATCTTCAAGCGGTCCACCCGCTCGAGGTTCTCCCACTCGTTCTCCTCCAGGGACACGAGCCTGCGCTCATCCCCGGCGAAGGTCGAGTTCTGATAGACCACCCCATCCTGATCGATGACGAAGTTGTTCTTCTTGATTTTGATGGGCCCGTTTTCTCCCATGACGAACTCCCCGCGCTTGGTGACCAGGAAACCCTCGTCGTTGAGAAGGAACGACCCGTTGCGGGTGTAGCGCTCGCCGTCGGGCAGCAGCACGGTGAGGAAGCCCTCCCCCTCCAGGGCGAGGTCGAAGGGATTCTCCGTCTGCTTCAGCGACCCTTGAGTAAAGGCGGTAAACACCTCATTGAGCTCCGCCCCGGTGCCCAGCTTGCCCACGATCGGAGTGGTGTCGATCGATCCCAGGGGGAAGACGAACATCCCGTCGTCGTTCATCCGCCGCAGCAGGATCTCGGGAAAGGCCTTGTTGATGGCCGTATCCCGCTTGTAGCCGTTCAGATCGACGTTGGCAAGATTGTTGGAGATTGTGTCCAGGCGGTGCATCTGCACCACCATTCCGCTGGCGCCTGTGTAGAGTCCGCGAATCAAGAGCGACCTCCTCTGTCGGTATCCGCTGTCCGTGATCCTCCTG
>CAZFMD010000058.1:14007-15574 GCA_964520025.1 uncultured Spirochaetaceae bacterium | reverse complement strand
ACGATGGCTCCTCGATCTACTGCCTCGCGGATACGATCATCAGGCTCACGATCAGCACACCGATCGAGCCGGCGATTCCCGTGGCCACGGTAACAGAAAGAGGCGCCAAAATACCGCGGTTGATACTGCCCGAGAGCAGGAGCGGCACAATCCCTGCGATCGTGGTGAGGGAAGATACAAGAATAGGCCTGAGTTTGATCGCCAAGGTTCGATAGACCCTCTTTACGGTCAGGCGACTTGCCCCGAGATCAGCAAACACGAGAATCCCGTTGTTCACGACGATCCCACCCGTAAGTATCAGACCGATGAACACCGGCGGATTCAAGGGCCAGGACAGGATCTTGAGCAGCAGGAGGGGAAAGATAAAAGCGCCGGGTATTTGCAGCAGAACGATAGCGGAAATGCGTAGAGATTCAAACTGAAACATGAGGATGAAGAAGATCAGCAACACCGCCAGGAAGAAACTCGTGTACAACCCCCGGGCCAGCAGACGCGCTTCTCTCACCTCTGCCCCGAGTTCTCCCCTGTACCCCGGGGGAAAAGGTAGGGAAGAGAGAATTTTTTGCGTATCCTCAAGAACATCCCGCCTGTGTTTCCACTCGGTCAAAACCGAGATCTGAACATTTCTGCTCCGATTCAGATGGAAGATGCGGCCGGTCTGCACTTTCTCGCTTTCGCGGACCAGGGAATCTATTGGCAAGGTCGAGTCTGGACATGACAGCTGTAACAGGGCGGCGATACTCGGACTTGCTCCGTTCAGCATTCCAGCCTGCAGGACAATATCCATTTCATCGCCCCCTGTGGTCCACTTGTCCAGAACCGGCGAAGCGAGTGCCCAGTACATCTGGGTATACAGATCGTCGGCAGCGACTCCGGCACGTACGGCTTTCTGCAGGTCCACGTGCAGCTGTTTCACCGGTAGCTGATTCTTGAAGTGTAAAAGCACTCCCCGGCATTGTGGGAGTCCTTGAATTTCCTCGGCCAACCGCCAAGCCAAGCGTTGCAGTTCAGCGCATCCAGTGCCCGAAAGACAGACGGTAAAGGAGGTAGTCCTGGATGTACCGTCTGGGAAATGCAGGAAAGCCTGCCCAAGCTCTTCCTCCCTGTTTCTCAGGGATGAGACAAGCTCATCTTTACGCGCAGAATCCTCCAGCTGCACGAAAAAGCTCGCCCGTTCCTGCTCGTACCGGCTGCTCACCTGTTCCACTCCGCTGCTGTGCAACAGCTGCTGCTCGATTAAAGACGCCGATTCCAGGACGTACTCGGTCGTACATCCACTGGGATACTCCACTGAGAAATGCAGGACTCCCTGTTCCAAACCCCTAAAATCGTATCCCTGCCTCGCCATGCCGAAGGCCAGAACCAACGCGACGGCACTCAGAGCAATGCCAACAATGGCCAGGGGCCAGCGCAATCTGTTCATCCTGTACATGCCGGCGAGAAGGTACCGGAGGGGATATCTTGTCCGTGGTTTTCGAGGAATGTCCGGCCCAGCCGCGGGGGTTCCATAAATACTGTTCAGGAAAACCGGGAGGAAAAAGAACACAAAGACACAGGAGGCTGCCAC
>CAZFMD010000058.1:3703-13907 GCA_964520025.1 uncultured Spirochaetaceae bacterium | reverse complement strand
TACTGTTCAGGAAAACCGGGAGGAAAAAGAACACAAAGACACAGGAGGCTGCCACAGATCCCACGATTGAGATGGCAAGACCTCGAAACTGATCAATCAAGATCCGGGGGGCCAGGAGCAGTGGAAGGAACACAGCCGTCGTGGTTGCCGCGGCAAACAGGATCGGAGCGCGAGCTCCGGAGATGGCCTTCGGGCAGCTGCAGCCGGAGCGGAAGTACTCCTCGACAAAGATAACTCCGGCATCGATAACCAGACCGACGCCCAGCGCAATCCCGGAAAGGCTCAAGATATTGAGCTGTTCTCCGGCTATACGCAGCAAGGCCAGGGATAACACTATCGAGAAGGGGACATTCGCACTGATCAGCAGGGATGGGAGAAAGCGGCGCAGAAACAGAAAGGTGAGAGCAATCACGCAACCGATACCGATCCCGACGGCGCAGAGGATCTGCACAAGGGCTCTGCGTACCAGACGTCCGTAGCTGTAGAGGATTTCGGCTTGCGGCAGGCTTTCGCTGAGTCTTTCGAGGCGACTGCAGAGTTCCAGAATGTTTGCATCTCCTTCCGGCTGCACGTAAAGTACCAGCCGTTCTGTGCCATTCACTCTTCCGATGATCTCGGCTCTACGATCCTGCACCCTGACCTCGGCCAGGTCCCGAAGGCGGACCCCGGGGCAGATCATCAGATCCAGCAGCTGTTCCACATTCCGGAAGCGATTATCTACGAGGTAGGACGGCCCGGTTTCCCGGCCAAAGCCTCCCAGGACGTTTGTACTTCGCACCAAATGTATGAAATCGGGCAATTCAAGGCGGGCGACTGGTAACTTTTGCGGATCAAATCGGATGACAACCTCCGGCCTGGCACTTCCGGCGATTTCCACCTCTCCGCTTCCTTCCACATTCTCAAAGATTGCTTTGAGATCCCCCTTGCTCAATCCGCCTGCGTTTGGGAATCCGGCGATGAATACGGGTTTGCCGGCGGGATCGCTTTTTAGTATGACGGGACGCTGAACATCTGGAGGGAACTGGTCCTGAACAGCGTAGACGATTTCTCTGACCGAGAGAAAAGCCGCATCCAGATCGGTCTGCGCTGAAAAGGTGATCACCGTGCGTGCCCTGCCCTTTTCGCAGACCGATGCTATTTCGGTAATCCCGGGTACTACAGACAGGCCGGCCTCCAGCGGATCTACTACGGTACGCTCGATCTCCTGCTCGAAGGCGCCTCGATATTCGAGGGTAATCAGAATGGATTTCTTGATCGAGCGCGGCAGATAACCCAGGGGTATCGAGATGGCGAGCGTCCCGGCCGCGATGCACAGCAATGCCAGCAGCATGATTACACGACGGGGTTTGTCAATCCAATCCTTGTAGTAATCCATTATCGTCGTGAAATTCGGGAGATTGCGAACCGATCGAGCATAACCGGAAAAACCAGAAGCATGGAAATCGAACCAACGATGAGTCCGCCCAGCAATGCTACCGCCGTATTGCTCTGCAGGACACCCTGCCCGGAGGTATTCGCGGCAATGGGAATCATTGCGACAACTGTAGATGCAACGGTTGCAGCAATCGGTTTGAGCCGACTCCTGCACACGGATACCAGCTGTTCCCGGCTAAAGACACCCCCTGACTGAATGGCCACGGTTAGAATAATCGATATGTTGATGGCCGTGCCGAGCAAAATCAGTATCCCGAGAAACGAGTTGATATTGAGGCTGTACCCCCAGATCAGGAGCACGATCAGGCTTCCTGACAGCGCGGGCACAAGGGTTGTGAGCAGCAGGAGGGGAAGAACAAAGGATTCAAACTGAGCGCCTATCAAGAGGTACATCAACAGCAGGGCGAAGGCGAAAACAACGAGGATGTGTCGTTGATTGCTTTGCAGCGCTGAAACCGAAAGAACCTCTCCTTGAGCTCGATTTTGGGATGAAAGAAAAGCTGCAACCTCACCCTTGGAACCGGCAACGGGGTGTACGGTGAGAGAAACCGCCGGTCTCCTGTCGATCCGGTTCAGTTGAGAATAAGAATTGCGGTGTTCGAATGCTCCCAAGATCCCCGTCTCAACGAGTTCACCCCCTGCGGGAACATGAATCTTCCCGAGCTGAGTGTCGCTCTCGGCCTGCACGGGGTCCAGTCGGACCCTCACATCGATCCGCCTTGCTTCAGCCGGCAGTTGTGCCGCAACCTGACCGCGCACAGCCGTGCGCAGGGACTCGAGTACAACGGCTGGCTCCGCGCCCCGGGCTGCCAGACTCGTGGGATTCAAATCCAGCTCAATGCGGTCTGTATCCCGGCGGGTATCAATCCAGGCAGAACGAATCAACCCGGACTCCTCGAGTTTCTCTGAAAGCGAAATGACCTCTTCGACAAGCAATTCTCGGTCGGGACCGGCAAGACGATAGGTTAGGAGATCCGTGTCTCCAAGCAAACGACGGACCGAATTTGCGGGACGAGTCAGGGTGTAACTAATACCTGGAAAACCATTTAAAATCTCTTGAACCTCAGCTACTGCCGTTGCAATCGAACGGCCCATCTCCGGCCCCGCGGCAACGCGGAGGTGAACAAGCCGGGGATCCCGTTGGGGTTCGCTGCGATCGGAAAGGGAATCCCGATCGTAACCGGCGGAAGCGAATACCGATCCGATTCCTCCAATCTCCAATAGTTCCGAGGCAATGCGTTGGCTAATCGACAGGCATTCCCGGATAGGAGTCGCGGAGGGAAACTCGACATTGATCTCTAGATTGCTAAAATCTGACTGCGGAAGAATGCGCTTCGGAATAACTTTTAAAACAGTCAAACCGGCCAACACGAGCAGGACCATCAGTACCAGCGCAATCCAGGGCCGCTTCAGCAGTTTTCCCAGATAGCGGGTGTAGACCAACCCGATCTTTGCACTGAGCTGAGCACGGCGATTCGCGGGTACGGCTTTGTTAAACAAGAGACTGAATAGGGCCGGTGTCAGGGTCAGGGCGCACAGCAGAGAAGCGATGAGCAGGAAGGAAATGATGAGAGCCAGATCGCGGAACAGGGCGCCGCTTACTCCCGGAAGAAAAACAACGGGCAGAAACACCAACAGGGTGGTAAGGGTGGAACCGACGATGGCCTTTGTAGTTTTTCCGGTTGCGGAAGCGATAGCCGCAGCGCCCCGCGCTTCACCCTGGATGAGGGAATCCAAGACCACAATGCTGTTATCCACGATCAAACCGATACCAATGGCGATTCCGGAAAGACTGACGAGATTCAACCCGATACCGGCGAACCTCATGAAGAGGAAGACCGTCATCACCGAAGCGGGAATCGATGCCCAGACGATCAGGGGAACCGCCGGCCTTCGAAACAGGATCAGCAGGACCGCGAACACGGCGACGCCCCCAAAGGCCATGGCCAGGAGAAGATTCCTGATTCCGCCTTCGATTTCCTCGGTTGGGTCGTCTATGATCTGCAGCTCCAGATCCCCTGCGAACATGGAGCGCAACGTGGTGATGGCGTTTTTCAAATTGCGGGTTGTATTGAGGCTGCCGCTTCCGGGGGTTTTCTCGACGAAGATACCGATGGCCTGTCCGCCGTTATGGTGGAAGAAGGAGGTAGGTTCCTTGACATCCCGATAGATCCTAGCGAACTGACCCAGTCCGACCACACCGCTACCCGAGGTGAGGATCGGAATCCGGCGAATATCCTCCATGGTATCGATATCCGTGGTGGCTTCAACCAGATACTCCCTGGGTCCTTCGACAACCCTTCCCAGGGGCGCACTGTAGATCGAGGAGGCGACAATCCGGGCGAGCAGTTGCAGGGGAACACCGGCTGCAGTGAGCTTGTTGCCGTCAATATCTATTTTGATCTCAGGCTCGGCCAGTCCCACGATGCGCACCGTCGCCACCCCGGGAACTTGTTTGAGTTTGGCGCACAGCTCGCCTCGAACAATGCTGCTGATATCCTCTATCTTTCTTCCCCTCACCGGCACCACCGCCATGGTCAATACGGGCCTGTCAGAGGGATCCTCCGCCGCAACCACCAGAGGTTTGCTGGATCCGTGTGGAAGAAAAGGATACAGGCCGTCGATCTTCTCCCTGATCTCTACGGCGGCCCGGCTCTGATCGACGCCCCAATCGAAATCCAGCCGTACGGCCGAAATCCCTTCCATGCTCACCGAGCTGATCGATCGAACACCTTTCACGGCGGACACGGCATTCTCAACGGCCACGGTTATCAGCGCCTCGATTTCCGCAGCCGGAAGACCCTCGTACTCGCTGATCACCCGGGCGGCAGGCAGGGAAAGATCGGGCAGAAGCTCCTGTGGTAGTTGCCTGAAGCACACCAGGGCCAGGCTCAGGATGGCTGCATATACCATGAGTACCGAAATGGGGTGTTCGGCCGCGCTCTTCACCAACCTCATGTTCCTGGCATCTCAGTTGTTGTTGACAAGTAAAACGAAGTCCTCTGCAAGATGATTCCCGCCGGTGTCCCGCAGTTCGGTGCTCATCCGAAAGGTAACCGTGCCGGTTACCGCCGGGTCCTCCGCCACCGAACAGTGCAGCCGAACAACGCTCTGTCCTTGCCCTGGGGCGGTATAGGGAGGGATAGCGAGGGGAGAAAGCTCGACCTCCCGCAGGGTAACCGAAACACAAGCCGGTAGGATCGTCAGTTCGAAGGCCTGCAGGAAAGAGCCAACATCCACCTCCAGGCCGATGGCGTGTTCCAGGTGAAAATCGAAAGCAGGAAAGACAGCACCGCTGAAATCAAGGTTATCGGCGAACTGCAACAGCACAAACTTATCATTCCCGGCGGGAGCGTTGAGATCCGGACAGTATGTGAGCGCCGTAACGGTGAGGGGGCGGGAGTGCTGACCGTTGACGATGAAGGAATAGGTCATCCCCAACAGCTCGATGCTGTACACTTGATTCCAGCAGAGCTCTTCTTCGAAACCGAGCTCACAGAGCCGGTTTTCTTCTTTCCAGGTAACGACGAAGGGCGTGAGGGGTTCGACAGTGAACAGATCGATCTTCTGCTCTTCAGTCGGTTCCCTGGAAAAGGTAAACAGAAAACGTTCATCCTTCTCGATTTCCAGTGTAGGATCGATGCCGCCTCCCGATTGAAGAGGAACAAGCAGCTTGCCGTCATCCAGGGTTGTAACACTCTCGATAGATGGAAGTTGGATGTCCTCCGAGAAAAACTCGAAACGGATTTCTTCGCCCAGCTGGTTTCCCGATTGATCCGATATGTCCCGGCTCAACACCACCTCATAGGTCTGATCCGGTTGATAATCGGCAAGAGGGATGAACTGCACTTGTTCTGCTGTGGGGTTCCAGGAAAATCCTCCCCGGATCGAAGGAAAAAGCGAAAAACCCGGATAGAAGCTGGCCGGATCGATCGGTTCGGAGAATACGATGCGGATCGGCATGCGGGGCGAAGACACCTGGGCTCCGTCCGCCGGTTCGTGAAGAACGACCTCGGGAGGCTCGAGCTCCTCGGCCGTGGCAAAACCGAAACTGAAGGCTTGGGAAAGCGAGTTACCGTATAGATCTTCGGCAATCCCCGTCACCTCCAGGTTGTACCGGCGCCCGCCGGTCAGTGGAGCCGCTGGCACAAAAACCAGGATCGTATCAGTCGCCCGCCAGGAGAATCGTCCCTGCAACGGTTCGTTCTCCCGGTTCAAAGAAAATGCATCTTCAGCCAACGTCCGGTTCATCGAGCTGGAGAAGGTAATCGTGATCGCTTCAACCTGCCCCGCCGGTACCAGCTCCCGATTCGGAGACCAGGCGATAATTTCCACCGCTTCCATGCGCAGCAGCCCGACGACAAGTGAACAACCCCACATCAGTTGCGACAGTATTACAATCCTAATGAACCGCCTGATCATTTGCTCGCCTCATCTACTGCTCGGCCGTCAACACCAGCTGCTCCAGATCCTGCTGCAGCCGGCACCCCTCCTCCGTGGCAATCCCGCTCGAGCCCCCGCGGATGCGCAGCAGATAGTAGATCCTCTGGTCCGCTGTCGAGCTCTGCAACTCGGAATAGGTTACGCTCAACACCAGATCCCCCATCCACGAATATCCGGTAGCGATCGGATCAGCGACTCCGGAATCGGGAAATATGCAGAGGAGGGAAATCGCCTCCTGCACCGTGTATTTTTCCGTATTGGTGTCAAACTCACAGCCGGTGAAACGAAACAACAGCTCGTAATCCCCCGAGGAGGAAATCGGGTACGGCTGAACCTCAATAGCCGTGGCCGTTGAGTAATCTCCGGGGCCCACCTGAATCCCGTCCTGCACGAACTCGGTAACCACCGTGATTTCGCCGGGAATGACGGTAAAGCGTATCGGTTCGGGCATCGAGAGTGTATTGCCTGCCCGATCTTTAGCCTGGGTGCTGAACCGCAGAAGGTACTCGGTGCCCGGTGAAAATCCAGCTGCCGGGGCAACCACCAGGGTGGCAGCGTCGATCCAGATGCGTTCTACAGTTTCGGCGGGAACGAGGGTGAGGGCGTCCGCGGTGCTACCGGTATCCATCGCTTCGGTAAAACGGATGCGCAAGACATCCCGCAGACCCAGGGGCTGATCCATCCCATAGCCGGTCGACGGATACAGGGCAGCCGGCTGGTTGAGAGCCGGTTCCACCAGCAGGATCCGGGGAGACTCGACATCTTCCTGGACCCAGAATACCAGCTCCCGTGTCTCGGCAAGGGGGATTCCGGTTTCGCCCAACAGTTCCTCCGTGATTCGGATCGTGTAGCAGCAGCAGGACTCCCATTTTTCCTGCGGCGCCAGGACCAGCTCGGCAGCAGCTTTTTCCCACACCATCGTGACCGGTGTATCCGGCTCAATACGGATTCCGTGCTCAGCAGAGCAAGGATCCATGGCTTCGGAAAACTCGATGCGTATGCCGTCGTCCGTGGCTATGATCTGCCCCGACGGGGGATTCGAGCTCACCAGGTAGGGAACTGATTCATCCCGCTGCTTGTAGTAGAACGGTACGAGCCTGTGCGTGGCATACTCGCTACCCTTCAGGTCTCGATAGGTACCGGCAAAAGAGAACGTGTATCGTCTGCCAGGTATCAGCTCGGGACACGGCCGGAAGAAAACCGTTTGATCCTTCCATTCATATATGCCGGGAACTGCTCCTGCCGCATCCCTGATCGAGAATACCGCCTCCACAGAGCACCGATTCACCTCGAAGTCGAAGCAGATGTGAGGGATCTCCTGTTCAGAGAGCACCTGATTCTCGATTCCCGGACAGGTGCTGATCCCGGAGTCATCCGGGATATCGATGAGCAGGCCGCAGGAAATCAGGAAAAGCGCGACACAGAGACAGAGGATTGGTCGAATCACGGCGGTCATGGCAGCACCTCAACTTCCGTTCCGTCCCTCAGCCCAAGAGCGGCATCCAGTACAATGATCTCCCCCGGCCCCAATCCAGACAGAATGACAACACGGTCTCCCTCCCGTTGCCCCTGTTCCACCTCCCGCCTGAATACGCGAGAGTTTCTCACCAGAAAAACCATCGCTTTACCCGCAGGCAGGGACTCGGCGTTCGTGACCACTGCCTGCAGGGGAACCGTCACCTGCTCCTCTGCCTCTCCGGTGAAGATGCGTATCCTGGCGAACATCCCGGGTATATAGCTGCCTGAGCTGTTGTCAACGTGTATGCGGACTCGAGCGGTTCGTGCCTTGGGATCGATATAGGGGGAAATCAGCTCGACCCGCCCGCTCGTTTTTGACTCATCTTCGCCCTCGAACAGCAGGTCGGCTTGCTGGCCGACCCGCAACTTTCGCAGATCCGCCTCGCCAACCTCCACCTGCGCATACAAGGTGTCCGTGTTGAACAGAGTCAGCAGCAGCGTATCCCGATCAGCCTTCTCTCCGACCTCGACGAAACGCATGCCCACAATGCCGTGGATCGGCGACCTGACCGTAGTATCGCCAAGCATCATCTTAACCCGGCTCAGCTCGGCTTCGGCGGCTCCCAAACCAGCCCGGGCAACCCGAAACTCCGCTTCGAGCATACCGGTATTGATCCGCGTCAGCAGCTGGAGCCTCTGTTGTTCTTCCTCGGGAACGATCCATCCGGCGGCCAGAATATCCTGATCCCGAAACCCGATCTGCCGGATTTCCAGATCCTTCTGCGCCCTGCTCAACTCCATCTCAGCGGCTACAAAACGGGTATGCAGGGTCTGTAACTCGCCCGCCGATACACCTCCGGCCTCGAACAGGCGTTTCTTGTTCGAATAGGTCTGGGAGATGTGTTGGAACTCGGCCTGTGCTTGGGAGAGCTCTGCTTCGGCTTTTTCAATCTCCAGGATTCTGGCTTCCACCGCATTCCTGCCTTCCCGCAGTTTCTCTTCTGCCAAAGTGAGCAGCGCCTTCCTGGAGGCCACCTCGGCGGCAAACTGTTCCCGGCTGGTGAGAAGTCTGTCCTTGGCAAACAGCACCAGTACCTGGCCCTGAACCACTCTCTGTCCCTCTTCCACCAGTATCTGCTCGATGGTTCCGTCGATCCCCGGATAGATATCGGCCTTGCTGTGGTAGACCAGGGTTCCAAAGGTATCCAGGGAGGGACGGATGATTTGGCTGAGGGAATGCCCGACCCGCACCGGCTTTGAAACCGTGCTGACCCGAGCCGGGCTCTGTTGCTCTCCATCACCGCATCCAAACACCCCAATAGCTACGCAGAAGGCAACGATGAAAGCACGGATTTCCCGGGATCGGCTTCTTGCACTCATTGCATTTTCTCCGATCCGGGAACCAGGATGTAACGGTGGCTGCGCTCGAGCATGTCCAATCCGCATTCCGCCAACAGTACCGTTTCCATCTGGAACAGGCTCACAATGCGGGAAAGCTGGTCGATACGCTGGCGGGCGAAGTCGATTCCACTCTGCAGATACTCCAGGCGGGTGATTTCCCCGATTTCCAGCATCAGGGCCTCTATCGAGCGTCTCTCTGCCTGCAGGGCGAGCCTTTCCGCTTCCAGCCGGAGGGTGTCCAACAGAAAGGAACGCCCCTTGAGCTGCTGTAGGATGGAGAACTCCAGCGTTCTCTGAGCCGACTTCATCTTGGTCTGCGCCTTCTGCAGCCCGATTCGGGCGACCCGGGGGGATTGCCATCCGCTGAGATTCTCTCCGATCTCTGCTGAGGAGGACAGTCCCAACGAGCGTTCCTCCATCCCACGGCTCCCGGCGGTGATGCCGGTATGCAGCGGCACCAGAGGCGCTGAGAAGTCCAGATTCAATCCCACTGAAAATCCCGGATCTGGAAGGGGAAACTCCTCTCCCGCTACGCTCAGTTCCACCAGGGTAGACATCCTGGGCAGCCAGCTGCGGCGGGCCTGCCTCAGCGCATCACTCCGCGCCGTGATTTCCGCCTTCCCCTTGCTCAGATCCAAACTGTTCTGCAGAGCGCGGCTCACGTAGAACCGGGCGTCTTGATTCGGCAGCAGGCCTCTGAAATCCGGATTTATCGCTCCTGTCAGCTCCAGGGAATTGCCGGCCGGAATGAGCAGCAGTTCTTTGAACCCGAACTCCAGACGCTCCTGCTCCTGCTCCAGCACGGCCAGCTCGATTTCAAGATCCTGAACTGCCAACTCGATGTCGATATAGTCGAGACGGGTGATTTCGCCCAGCTTCAGCTCTTGAGCCGCGATGCTAATCTGGTCGCCGGCCATGGCCAGGCTATCCTCGAGGATCTGGATCTGCAGTTCGAGTTTGAGGATCTCCACGTATCGATTCATAACCTCGAGCCGCAGTTCCTTTTCCATCTCCTCGATCCTTCGCTCGCGGATGCGGAGGTGCTCGGCCAGGCTTCTACGCTCATAAAAGCGGGAACCTCCCGCGTACAGCAGCTGATCGATCCCAATCGATAACTTTTTCAAGTGACTGTCCGGGGCGTGGTAGGAAACCGCGTCCTCCTGCGTATAGCCGACTGTGATAGCCGGTAGAAAATCTCTCACGCTCAAATCGTAGCGGGAGAGCTCGAACTCGTACTCCAGGCGGTTGAATTTAAGCTCTTCGCTGGATCCAAGAGCACGGATCAGGGCCTCCTCGATATCGAGGCGAGTAGCCTGGCCTGCGGCCGTGGCGGCGCCCAGGAACAGTACCCAACAGAGGCAGATTGGGGAAATAATGCGATTTCGAGTCGCGGCTGCGCTCATCAGTCGGTGTTTCATCGCAGCAGGAGCCGGAGCGCGCGTCGGATCAGAGAGTGCAGGTAGGCGTA
>CAZFMD010000058.1:0-3603 GCA_964520025.1 uncultured Spirochaetaceae bacterium | reverse complement strand
TTCATCGCAGCAGGAGCCGGAGCGCGCGTCGGATCAGAGAGTGCAGGTAGGCGTAGGAGGCAATGGTATCCTTGGTGTTCTCACTGTAGAGAGCCAGAGCAACGGCTTCGGTATTCGGCGGATCGAAAACCCTCAGTTCAACGGTTACAGTGTTCAGGGTATGAAACTCCTGGGAGAACTCCTCCTCCTTGATCAAGGCACGTACCGACAGAGCCTTCCCGTTACGTCCCGAGTCTTGATTTCGCTGGGCCAGGAGCAGGCGCAGAATGTAGGAGGCGTTCTCTTCCAGAGCTTGAGAATCGAATCCTCTCTGAACCGTAAGGGAGTCGAGGATCAACTCGGCTCTTCCGATCCTCTCCGCGTAACCGGACTCTATGTAGAGATCTCGCGCCTGGCGGGGTTGAAAAATCAGGCACGAACAGAGGAATAGAAACAACGCGGCGACGCCCATAATTCTCCTCACGGCTCGTCCTCCCGGGAAATGTTGTATTCCAGCTGTTCCAAGGCGGCGGACAGGGACTGGGAAATGCTGGAGTTTTCCCCTGCAAGAACCAGCGCCCTTTTCAATTCCTCCTCCGCGCGATCGGTAAGCCCGAAGCTGTAGTAGATCTCTGCAAGGTCGATGGAAGCTTCCGACAGGCGTTCACTGAAAGCTTGAGATTGCAGATACAGCTCGATTGCGCCGGCCAAGTCCTGATTCCGGCGTTTCACTTTCGCCATGAGCATCAACAACTCGGGGTCTTCCGAGCTGATGGCCATGGCCTCGGCTAACACACTCTCGGCCTCGTCGATCCTCTGCTGCTGCAGATACAGCCGTGCCAGCCATTTGCGTGTGTCCAGATGGTGGGGATTGACCTTCAAGGTGTGACGCCAAAAGCGCTCAGCCTGGGTCAGGTCACTGCTGAAGTAGTAGATCTTTCCGATGAGAAAGGAGTTGGCGCAGAACTCAGGGGTGTCCCTGTGATTTTCCAGCAGCAAGGCCAGGGCCTCCTCCAGACGCTGTTCGGCATAGTACTTCCTGGCCGAGTGATAGCGATGGAGGGATTGTTCTGTGATCGGTTGCGCTGACTGTTTTGCGCAGAAGCAAACCAGTTGCGAGCATAAACAGGCAGCAGTCAGCAGCCCTGCGGTTTTCATTGTTCTTCAGGGATGCCGCTCGCTTTGTTCCTGAACTGGGGCTGCCATTGTAGCACGCCCGGCGGATGGGCAAAAGAAAATATTTGGTTTTTTATTGAGAATCCCGACTGGCACACTTAACAGCGACGGTAGAATCAACCGGATGCCGACAATCGTTGACCTTGCGTTTGAATCCTCGAAGAATTAGAATTGATGCATGTAGAGCCTCATTCGCTATCTCATCACGATTACCTGTTGCAGCGGCAACTGAATCGAAAAGTAATGGTTTTGCATCTCATCGAACCGGTCAATAGGCACGCGGGACTACGAAGTGAGTTCCGCGTCCCCTCCCTGGTGCTCGAGCTGTTGGCAAGCCTGACGCCTCCCGATTGGAATGTTCGCATCATACAGGAGCCTTTCGACAGGATAGACTTCGATGAGGAGGTGGATCTTATCGGAATAACCGTTGTCACCAACACGGCGTACCGGGCGTACCAGATCGCCGACGAATACCGGAAACGGGACAAGAAGGTGATCATGGGTGGAATCCATCCGACGATTCTTCCTCAGGAAGCCCTGGATCACTGCGATGCTGTTTGCGTAGGCGAAGGGGAACAGCTCTGGCCGGAGATCCTGCAAGATTTCAAAAACGGCAGGTTGCGGCCCTTCTACAAACAGGAGCGGACAACAAACCTCGCCGATTATCCTCTTCTCAATCATAGGGTAATAGCCAGGCGCCGATCCCGCTTTTTTGACATCGGAACCATAGAGACTTCCCGCGGCTGCCCGTACGACTGTGAGTTCTGCTCGGTCAGCATCATACACGGCAGGAAGATACGCAACCGTCCCCTCAGGCCGGTACTGCAGGAAATGGAGAGCATCGATAATCGGATTTTATTTTTTGTCGACAACAACATCATCGCCAACATTCCCTACGCCAAGCAGCTTTTCCGTGAGATGATGCCCCTCAGAAAGCGATGGACCGCCCAAGCCACTATTGGAATTGCCAAGGACAGAGAGCTGGTCAGGCTTGCCTCTGCTTCAGGCTGTTTCGGGCTTCTGGTGGGTCTGGAAAGCGTGGTGGAAGAGGGATTCCAGAAGTATAGGAAGAGCATGAAGAGTCTGGAGGAACTGAAGGAAGCCCTGAAGCTGCTGAAAGACTACGGCATC
Source organism: uncultured Spirochaetaceae bacterium (assembly GCA_964520025.1). Classification (GTDB taxonomy): domain Bacteria; phylum Spirochaetota; class Spirochaetia; order SZUA-6; family DRHE01; genus JAFGQJ01. Next base: position 1,317 of record CAZFMD010000058.1, on the reverse strand, counting down.
TCCGTTCTCGCCACCATGATCTTCGGCCATGATTTCGATACCAAAGACACGATGCGACGAACCCTGGATCGTCTCCTGGACCTGGACCTGATCGCCGCATCCCTCGGGATCCTGGTGCCCTATCCGGGCACCAGATTGGCCGGCAGGCTGGAGCAACAGGACCGGCTACTCAGCAAAGACTGGAGCCTCTATGATATCAACAACCTGTTGTTCAAACCCCAAAACTTCAGCTGTGTCGAATTCGTAGAGGAGATGCGAAATGTGAGAAGGAAATACTTCTCCCTGCCCTCGGTGGTAAAGCGAGTTTTCAGCCATGCCGGTAACTCGATTTGGGTCGGCATCGGTCTGAACGTGGCTATGAACGTGCACAACAGAGCACGGGGCTCTCTCTGAGCAGTCCCCTCACCCTCCGATGAGTTGCCCCCCCGCTGCGCTACCAGCTAGCAGTGCAGTAGAGGTTTCAGAAACTCCGCGCTCGCACGGATATCGGAGAGCAAATCCAGTTTGATGTTTCCCTCGATTGCAAGGCCACCGTTGTAGCCGCTCTTGGCGAGAAAGCTGAAAAGCTCGGCGAAGCGAACGGCCCCGAAACCGGGAAAGAATCGATTGTTGTCCGAGATATGGATGGAATCATAGAGAGCCCTGTGTTTCTCAAGCGAAACGAACGGATCGTTCTCCTCGATGTTCATGTGAAAGGTATCGGGAAGAATCCGCATGAAGGGATTGTCGACCAAGTGGGATATAAGATCAGCAGTGTCATCCAGGCTGTTGGCAACAGCCGATTCGTAGCGATTGGTCGCCTCGATCAACAGGGGCACCTCCATCTCCAGCGCCCGGGGCGCCACCTCCAGCAGCGACTGCCGGAAGCTCTGGCGTCGTTGCTCGGGATCCGGACCCGGGCCTCCTTTCAGGAAACCGACGATAATTCCTGCACCGAACAGGCGGGCGAACTCGATGAACTCCTTGCACTTGTGTACCGAGCGTTTTCGCACCGCCTCCTCCGTGGAAGACAGGGACAGTTCCAGTGCTTTGGCCGTGGCCCCGGTGGCAAACATGGTCAGGGGCAACCGGTAGTTGCTTAAATAGTCCATCAGATCATTTGGGTCGATACGCTCGGGTTGGACGATGTTCAGCTCCACCCCGGAGAAACCCAAACTCTGAAGTGTGCGCAGCACCTCTGCGAAGGGCTGCTCCTTCCTGTAGTCCTCGGGCAGAGTCAGCTGAATCGCAAGTGGAAAGATGTAGTTCATTGTTTTCACCAGATAGGGGCAGCGGAGCCGGCCCGGCGGGCCGGCTCCCTACCCTCTCAGTTTTCTC
>CAZFMD010000057.1:8429-15596 GCA_964520025.1 uncultured Spirochaetaceae bacterium | reverse complement strand
CCTGATAGATAAACCACTCGTCCCCGACGTGGATCGACTGCAGGCCGACCAGCTCGCGGATCATGCGGATGGTGCGGAAATCGATCGGCAGACCATCGATGATAATGGCGAACCAGGTTCTGTCGAAATGATCTTCGAAGACCCGTCGGATCTTGCGGATCAGCGGCAGCAGCCTCTCATTGCTCTGATCGACCAGCTCCTTGCGCTCCAGCTCCGGATACAGTACCAGCACTTTTTCTCCTCAACCTATTTTTCGGTACGCCGGCTCTCGCTCTTGATGTCTTTCTTCGGCGGCTGTGCAGGTCCACTTGCTGTGCGATTCCGAAACACTGCGGATCCTTTAAGTACAATGGGTGCTGTGAAGCGGCGCAGCCTCTCCGACTGTCCTGAGCTACTGCAGGAAGGAGCGGGGATCGCTTGTGAAGAATTCCTCCAACGGTATCCCGCCGGGGCCAATAACTACAGGCACCGCATTCTTCCAACGTTCGCAGAAGGATTTCAAGCCTGAAAAGCCTCTGGGACGTTTAGATTTGACTTCTATGGCAAGCAATTTTCGCGGCGTCTGCACCACGTAGTCGACTTCAGCGTTCCCCTCCCGCCAATACATGAGCTCCCATGGCAGGCCCTGGAGAGAGGTAAAGATGTATGCGCCTACGGCATTCTCGACGAGCCGCCCCCACCAAATATGATTCTCCAGGGCTTCTTCAAATCTGTATCCCGCACTGCCGGACACAAGGGCATTGTTCAGCAGAACGAGCTTGGGACTGGAACCGCGTTTTTTCACCGTACCGCCGCGGAACTTTTCCAAGCCCCGCAACAGGTAGGCTGATCCCAATAGATGCAGATAGTGAGCCAGGGTCGTCGTGTTTCCGGCGTCCACCAGTTGCCCGAGCATCTTATTGTAGGATACGACCTGAGCCGGGGCCGAAGCGGCGAAGTAGAACAGATGGCGTAGAAGAGAGGGCTTGGCTACAGTCTGCAGCTGGAGCACATCTCGGGAGATAACGGTTTCGATAAGTGAATCTCGAATATAACCTGCCCACAATTCCTGATTATCCATCATCGGGACAGAACCCGGATAGCCGCCAAAAAAAATCCAGCGCTTGAACTCAATCTGGAAAGCCGACTTCATTTCCCGGAAGTCCCAGTGAGAACAGCGGAACAGCAGAAAGCGCCCGGATAGGCTCTCGCTCAGACCTTGCTGCATAAGTAACGATGAGGAGCCAAGAAGAAGCACCTTTATCGGATTGCTCTCGGTCTGCTCTGCATCCCACAACGATTTGACGACCTCACTCCAACCCAGCACCTTCTGAACTTCATCCAGAATCAACAGCGTTTTCTCATTGCGTTTTGCGGTTGCACGATCCCAATGCGTTCGAATCCATTCCGGCCCCGGGGGCAGAGGCTGGTCGGCACTCTCCCTAAAGACCTGGCCCGGCCACTTCTTGGAAATCTGAATCGCTGCGGTTGTCTTGCCCACCTGCCGTGGCCCCACTAGGATATGCAGCAAGTTCCGATTTGTTTTCAGACTATCAAGCACTTCGTGAACCACGGTTCGCTCGTAAGAGATATCCATCACAGTCCAAACATACTACATTATACTATTTTACTCAATCACTGAGTAAATTTACTCAATGATTGAGTAAATAAAACCCTCCCATCCTGGGCAAATTCCCACTGTCAACCTGAGATTCTCATGTTGACAGCGGTTTCCAAGAAATTTAGGCTCTTGTAACATGATACGGATCAAAGGCAGAGAAGAGGCGATTGCCTCCAGCCCGGCCATCTCCATCCTCAACCTGCTTCAGCGCAACCGCGTCCCGATCCAGACGATCTGCGGCGGCAGAGCCCGGTGCGGGCGCTGCCTGATCCGCATTCTCGCGGGCGGGGAGCGTATGAACAAGAAGAATGAGCGGGAAATCATCCGGCTGAAGGCGCTCAACGCCGGCGAGGATATGCGCCTGGCCTGTCAGAGCTACACCAGGGGGGACATCGAAATCGAGATCATCAATTCGCCGGCGCCCCGGTTGAAACCGTATGGGCCCGGGTGATCGGCGATAGATATGAAAAAACTACGGTGGCTGTGGATGTTTTCTATCCTGGTGCTTTGCAGCACCCTGGGCTGCGCTTCCGGCCCTGAGGAGCCTGCCCCCTGGTCCGAACCGAAGGACCCTGTTGTGTACAAGCAACGGATGCGGGAACTGGTGATCGCCCTGAGCCGACATGCCCGCACCTACAATCCCGAGTTTATCGTGATTCCTCAAAACGGTAACGAGCTGTTGACCGAGGACGGCAAGTCGGACTCGCCACCGGCCGTGGATTACATTCAGGCAATCGAGGGGATCGGGCGGGAGGATCTGTTCTACGGATACACCGCCGATAATCGGGAAACCCCGCCCGAGGCGATCCGCTACATGCTTCCCTACCTCGGCTTGGCCCTGGAAAACGATTTGACGGTCATGGTGATCGACTACTGCTGGCAGCGTCCGAAGATCAACGAATCCCACCGCAGGAACCGGCGGGAGGGATTCATCTCCTTTGCCGCCCCCCGCCGGGATCTTACGGTGATCCCCGGCTATCCGGACCCCCTTTTTACCGAGCACGGGGCGGATGTCACCAGTCTTGCGCAAGCCCGTAACTTCCTCTTTCTGATCAACCCCGAAGCCTTCTCCGACAAGGAGCGTTTTCTCTCTGCTTTACGTCGTACCAACTACGATCTGATCGTCATCGATGCCTTCGTGGATGGTTCCCGGGGACCCGAATGGTTGGAAGCCGAAGATGTCCGATCCCTCAAGCGCAAAGCGGGCGGCGGCAGCAGGCTGGTCATCTGCTATCTGAGCATCGGCGAGGCGGAAAGCTACCGCTACTACTGGGATCGGAGTTGGGATCGAAACCGGGACGGGCGGCCCGACGCGGGGGCTCCGCGGTGGCTTGCCGGGGAGAACCCGAACTGGCAGGGAAATTACAAAGTCCGCTATTGGGATGCCGAGTGGCAGGCAATCCTTTTCGGCGGCAAAGAATCCTACCTGGACCAGATCCTTTCCCGGGAATTTGACGGGGTGTATCTGGATATCATCGACGCCTTCGAGTACTTCGAACAACAGGACTCATAGCTGCACAGCTCACCGTCTCAGCACGGAGAGCGCAACGGGGTCCATGTAGATCTGTAAAGTTGACTATAATAATAATATATACTACCTTCAATCCGTTGGGCGAAACCTTTGCTCATACCAACGGTAAAGAGGGAGTTCCATGCTTCAGAGCTTTGTAATACTGTTCCGGGAGGCCCTGGAGGCCGCCCTTGTTGTAGGGATCGTGCTCGGTTATCTGGTTCGAACCGGCCAGAACGAGTACAGGAAATCGGTTTACCTGGGTCTGGCCGCCGGCGTAGGGGCCAGTATCCTGGGAGCTATAGGGTTTCAGATTCTGGCCGGTGGGTTCAGCGGCCGTGCCGAAGAGATCTTCGAGGGCATCACCATGCTGGCCGGAGCGATCCTCCTAACCACCTTGATCGTCTGGGTAATCCGCAAAAGCGGCCAAACAGCGGAACTGGAGCAAAAGGTGGCAAGCCGCATCGGCGGAACCCGCCGGGCGGGACTGTTCCTGCTGGTATTCTTCGCGGTTCTGCGGGAGGGCATCGAATCTGTCATTTTCCTGGGCGCCGCAAGGTTCGCCACCGGTGATAACAATCTGATAGGAGCCGGATTGGGCTTGATAGCAGCGGTCGTACTGGGTCTGCTCCTGTTCCGGGGCGCGCTGCGCATCAATCTCCGTAGTTTCTTCACCGCCACCAATGTGCTTCTCATCCTGTTCGCAGCCGGGCTGGTGGCCGGGGGGGTGCACGAGCTGCAGGAAGCCGGGGTGATTCCGATCGTCCTGGAGCACGTGTGGGACATCAATCCCCGCGTGGCCGGAGAAGGTTATCCACTGCTGCACGAAAACGGCCTGATTGGGAGCATCGCCAAAGGTTTGTTCGGATACAACGGCAATCCCAGTATGATCGAGGTTGTCGCCTATCTGGTGTACCTGATCACCGTTTCCGGTATTTGGCTGCTGAGTCGATCGAGCAATACGGGTCGCAGCCCCCGAAGCTCCGGTGGGCGTGTAAACCGGCGGGAAGTCCGCGCCTGAGCTTCACTCAGGCATATCCGGCGCTCCCGCGGCGACAGAGACTCGTTCAGTCAGAAATCAATAGTCGATAGAAGACTCGCCAGGCGTCGGGCAGCCTTGCCCCGATGGGAGATCGCATCCTTCTCCTCATCGCCGAGCTCGGCCACCGTTTTTCCCTTTTCCGGCAGATAGACCACGGGATCGTAGCCGAAGCCCCCGGAACCGGAGGGTTCGGCAGCCAACACTCCCGGAAAGGTTTCCTGAACCGCGAAGAATCGTTTTTCGTCGAAAACCGCGACCATGCAGCACACGAAGAAACAGGCTCGATCGCTGAGGGATGCCGCCCGGTTGAGCAGATAGGCGTTGCGTTCGAAATCGGAAAGCTTGGTGTCCACGGATCCGAACCGGGAGGAGTAGATACCGGGCTGGCCGCCAAGACCCGCAACTTCCAGGCCCGAATCATCGGCAAGAACCGGAGTCTCTATCAGATGATACAGGTGCAGGGCTTTGCCCAGCGCGTTGTCCAGATAGGTGTTGCCGGTCTCTTCATAGGAGAAGGCGCTGCCGATCTGATCGGGGGAGAACAGCTGAAAACCGGGAAACAGGCGGCGGAACTCCCGCAGTTTGTGGGGGTTGTTTGTGGCCACCGTCACCACCGGACGTTTTTTCGATGCCATGGAGTAAGCTTCTATTGTACAGACAAACGTCCCGCCGTCAATGGGAGAACAAAGCAACGTACTTTCGCATCAGGCACAGAGCCGCTGTGATTGTCCCGCTTTCTCTGGAGAGCTGTTTTCCATCAACTGCCGGCGCAGCCAGTACAGAGAGGTGTCTATTGTGCCTTTTGGAATCTCGAGCAGCTCGGCAATTTCGCGGTTGCTGGGATGAAGCCTGACGCGGCGTATCTTTTTCTGCAGAGCACGGAGGGTAGTACGCAGCTCACAGAGAGAAAGAGCCAGATCTGCCTTGACCTGGGGATCGACCTCCCAAAGCAGATCCCTCTGGAGAAGAAATATCTTCGTGAAGATCCGATTTTGGCGCCTGTAAAGTTTATGAAGCCGGAGCTCCCGCTTGTAGAGATTGGCTCGCAGCCGTTCCACCATTGCGATCAAATGCTCCTCCGCTACACCCGTCAAATCTCTGACCCAGATGATGGCGTGGTCATCCAGATGCCGGGCATTCTTCAAAGCCAGGAACAGGATGCGCTTGCGCCAGGTGCTTTCCCGGGAACCCCCGAATCGATCGATGGCAATGATTTTCCCCGCCCTGCACGGGCTTGGCGCCGGTACGGAGGGCGGCCAATCCTCTTCGGGAAACTCCCAAAACAGCTCGTTCCGCGCGATTGCCCAGTTGGTTTGATCCTTGTATTTTCGCAAGCAGTAGACCTTGTAATGCCAGCGTAGTACCGAGTTGAAATACCATTCGAAGGGTTTCCCCCGGTCCTGGAAATGATCTAACGTGCGAAGCAGGCGGGGATAGAAGAACAGGTAGAACTCTCCACAGTCATCCTCGTCGGTCCGGTGTTTGCCCGAAGGGTAGTTGTAGATGCGCATGGAGAGCTGTTTCACGATCTCCGCCAGTCCCAGGCCCGTGTTCTGATAGTAGGCAACCAGAGAATTGAGGGATTCCATCGCCTTCCTCCCGGCACTTTTTTCTTAGTTATGCAACTTCTGTGCCAGAAGACGGTGCCCGGGTGAGGGAACGAGCCACCCCCTCGTTTACAATTATTTACATTTCTAATGGATCAGAGAAGGATCATTCGCCCAGAAGAGGTGTGAGGGCCTGAAGCATCCGTGCTTTTGTCTCGGTGATGCTGCCCGAGGCGCTGTATCCGGCGGCCAGGGTGTGGCCCCCGCCCCCCATGGACCGTGCCAGGGTTCCCACATCCCATCTCCCGTTGGAACGCAGGCCCACCGAGCAACGCCCCTGCTCTTCCTCTTGAATGAAGGCAACCACCTCTACGCCCTGCACGGCCTGGAGGATGCGGTAAACCTCATCCGAGCCCCGTGCGGCTTTTGATCCCAGCGAGCGCAGGTCCTCCTGGGTCTGATAGGTCACCAGTACCCTATCCCCCAGCTCCCGCTCCACCCGCTGAATCGACAGAGCCAGCAACTTGGCCTTGGCCAACTCCCAGCCGGAGTGGATCGTCCTGTAGGTGTTACGGGGGGAAGCCCCCCCATCTACGAGCCGGGCCACGGCCTGGAACACGAATCCGCTGTTCTCCACGAGGTGGCGGAAGAAGCCCGTGTCCCGGGCAAGACCGAAGAGCAGTAACTTCGCCTCCTCCGCAGTGGGTCTGTCCGGATACTCCTCGATCAGGCGCTGGATCAGATAGGTAACCGAAGGGGCCTGGGGCACCACCCAGCGGGCATCTCCGAAAACCTCGCCGGAGGCGTGATGATCGATAACCAGAACGGGAAGGTCCTCAATCGACCGGCCCAGCTCTCCGATGCGGTCCGGGGTGGAACAGTCCAGGATCACCGCCGCCGTGCTGCCCTCCAGATCGGAGGCTTCGACCCGGTTTCGAAATCTGTTTTCATAGGGGGCGATCTCCGGACGATCGAAAGGACCTTCGGAAAATACGGACACCTGTTTGCCCCTGCGCTTCAGAAAACTACTCAGGGCAAGCTGTGAGGCCACACAATCTCCGTCCGGCTCAATATGGCCGAACAGGAGGTATCTCCGGTAGCCTCGGAGAAAGGAAACGACGTCGCCGGGAGGTTGATACGGTTCGGCCACGCACACCCCGTCAGAAACGCAGAAGCTCGAACTGCAGCTTTTTCCCCGAGACAATGGGTTTCCCGCCGGAGATATAGACGTTGATCTCCGAGCGCATCCCGAAATCATCCAGGTAGATCCCCGGCTCCACAGAGAAACAGGAACCCTCCAGCAATAACCGGGAGTCGGGGAACTCTATGCTGTCCAGGTTCGCACCGAATCCGTGAACCTCCTGGTCGATGCCGTGACCGGTTCGAGTCTTAACAGCTTCTCCGTATCCGGAATCTTCGAGAAAGGCGCGAACCTCCCGGTCCACTTGCTCCCCGGACAAACTCTGTC
>CAZFMD010000057.1:6900-8329 GCA_964520025.1 uncultured Spirochaetaceae bacterium | reverse complement strand
TCTTCGAGAAAGGCGCGAACCTCCCGGTCCACTTGCTCCCCGGACAAACTCTGTCCCGCCGCCAGAGATTGACCTATGAACGTCACAGCAAGATCCCGAGCCTTGACCACCGTCCCGAATACAGTCTCCTCTTTCTTCGGCACCCGGGTATCGAGGATCCCCACCCAGGATATATCTGCATACACCGAGCCGGGAGCCTTTTCCTTGGCCCACAGGTCGAACAGCAGCACCGCTCCGGCGCTTAAGGCGGCCCCCCGCTCAGCCGCCCCGTCTCCGGGACTGTAGTGGGGATTCGCCGAGTTCTCGCCGAGCGCCACAATCGGTGGGGAATCGGTAATTAGTTCCAACTCCTCGAACATCCCCAGGATCCACCCCTGAACCGTGGTCTCCCAAATGGGAGCCCCCGAGCGCATCTCCTTTCGCAGACGTTTCCACACCTCCGCTACGATGTCGTACAGATGGTCCGCCGCCCGCAGATGGCTCTCAATCTCGGTTTGATCCAACCCGCCGAGCAGGCGATGAATCAGGGTAGAGGCGGGAGCCAGGGAAAAACCGCAGCCCTCTAACATTTCAGCCGTACCATGATCCAGATGGGATATTGCCGGTAATTCCGGGGAGTAGTGGCAGGCAACCTTTTCCAAACCTGCCGCCATCTCCTTCAAATGGGAGAGGAACTGCTGCCGGGATTTATAGATCCGCTTGCGTCCCGGGAGGTGATCTAGGATGTTGTCCTCGATGATATGCACCAATTTTTCCGCCGATTCATCCTGTCGCAGCAGGTAGAGCCAGGGGCGGGAGTTGGTGGCACTCGGCGGAATTGCCAAGATTTTGTCGGAAATCGGGTCCTTGTGGTGGAAATTAGAAAAGAGCCATGCGCTGAGATTTTCCTCGAGCATGGCTGCCGAGGCTTGTCCTGTGTTTAGCTCCATGGGCTAGAATTCGAGATCCAGCGTCTCTGCCTCGAACTTGCTGCTGTCTCCCACCTGCCTCTTTAGCCTGCCCCAGGAGAGGTGCCCGATATTTTCAGCAGCGTAGATCTTGATGTGGTCGAACTTCCCCTCTCTATAAAAAACCGAGAAGTAGGGAAACGCCTGGCCACTGCCCAGGATCAGCTCCGCCTTGCCTCCGGCCTTGAACCAGCTGTGGGGAACGTAGAACTCCCCCACTTCCATGGTGCTTTTCAGGTACAAGACCTTGTAGCCCAGTGCATGATTCAGGATCTTCATGATGCCCACGGTTTTGACGTAGAGCTTCGGATCCTGCTCCTGGGCGTTGACGGCGAACACCCCGAAAACCAAAACAACCATCGTTACGAGAATGACCGTCCGTTTCATGGTACCTCCAATCAGATCGCAATCTTCAATCAAAAATCAAATGATGATTACGATGTCCTCTTCCAGCCCTCCGGGCTGTCATCGTAATATCGCAA
>CAZFMD010000057.1:1517-6800 GCA_964520025.1 uncultured Spirochaetaceae bacterium | reverse complement strand
CGATGTCCTCTTCCAGCCCTCCGGGCTGTCATCGTAATATCGCAATATTTAAATCGTCGCCAGCATGACTGCCTTGATCGTGTGTTTTCTGTTCTCCGCCTCATCCCAAACCCTGGAGGCGGGACTCTCGATAACCTCAAAGGCAACCTCGTTGCCCTTCACCGCGGGCAGACAATGCATGAAGATCGTATCCCTCTTGCCCGTGGCGTCCATCATCTTTTCATTCACCTGATAGGGACGCAACAGCTCCAGCCGCTTCTTGGATTTCTCCTCTTCTCCCATGGATACCCATACATCCGTATACAGAACATCCGCATCCTTCACTCCCTTGGTTATATCCGAGGTAAGCTCGATCTTCGACCCACTCTGTGCGGCGTATTCCTGACAGAGCTTCACGGTCTGGGCATCCGGCTGCAGATCCTTCGGGGACACGACCGTGTAGTTCGTACCCAGCTTGGTACAGCCGATGAGCAGGGAACGGGCCACGTTGTTGCGTCCATCCCCCACGTATACCAGCTTGATGCCTTTCAGCCGCCCGAACACCTCCTGGACGGTCATCAGGTCCGCCAGGATCTGGGTGGGGTGGTACAGATCGGTCAGCCCGTTGTACACGGGCACTCCCGAATAGTCGGCCAGGGCTTTTACCATTTCCTGTTTGAAGCCCCTGAACTGAATGGCGTCGAACATGCGCCCTAAAACCCTGGCGGTGTCCTCGATCGATTCCTTGGCTCCCAGCTGGATGTCGGCGGAGGATAGAAACACCGGATGCCCTCCCTCCTCTCCGAAGGCGGTCTCGAAGGCGCAGCGGGTGCGGGTGGATCTTTTTTCGAACAACAGTGCCAGGGTCTTGCCGAGAAAACGCTGGGTAAGGTTCCCGGCACGACGTTCCCTTTTGACCTGGTGGGACAACTCCAACAGGAAGACGATCTCCTCCGGGGAGTAGTCCTGCAGGGTTAAGAGGGATCGTCCTTTGAGGTTGAACGCCATGATTTCTCCTTTGTACTAATAATCGGGTGTATTTCCGGTAAACTCAAAGGTTCAGCCGTTTTTTGATAATCTCCCTGAGGTCGGGCTTACCGATCTCCTGTAACTCGTAGCCCACCTTGAGCATCGGCTTATTGATCGAAATGATACGGGTCAGATCGACCGGTGTGGCTATAATCACCAGCTCACAGGGTACGTTGTTTATGGTCGCTTCCAGATCCTTGACCTGCTGCTCTCCGTACCCGACCGCGGGAAGCACACTACCGATATCCGGATAGGTTTCGTAGGTCTTGCGGATCTTCCCGCTGGTAAAATCCCTGGGATCGACGATCTGCGCTGCTCCGTGTTTCTGGGCCGCGATGACCCCGGCACCGAACTTCATCTCCCCGTGGGTGAGAGTGGGCCCGTCCTCCACCACGAGCACCTTCTTTTTCCAGATCTGCTCACTCCCTTCCAGGAATATTGGGGAGGCCGCGTCCACCACCACCGCCGATGGATTTACACGGTATACATTTTCCCTCAGGGCGGCGACGGCCTCAGGGGCGGCCGTATCCACCTTGTTGATGACCACCACATCCGCCATGATGAGGTTGATTCTGCCCGGGAAGTAGGACAGCTCATGTCCCTGCCGATGGGGATCGGCCACGGTGATGTGAAGGTCCGGCTTGTAGAAGGGAATATCGTTGTTGCCGCCGTCCCAGAGAATCACATCCGCCTCGGCCTGAGCCTTCTCCAGAATCTGTCCGTAATCCACGCCGGCGTACACGGTAAATCCGAGCCGGATGTGAGGTTCGTACTCCTCCATCTCTTCGATGGTACACTGCTGGCGTTCCATGTCCTCCAGGGTTTCGAAGCGCTGCACCGTTTGAGCGGTAAGGTCTCCGTAGGGCATGGGATGGCGCACCACCACCGCCTTTTTACCCAGTTCCCTGAGGACCTGGGCGATCTTGCGGGTGGTCTGGCTCTTGCCGGCGCCGGTGCGCACCGCGCATACCGCGATGACCGGCACCGCGGCCTGGAGCATACTCTCCCTGGAGCCGATCAGGCGGAAATCCGCGCCCAGGGCGATCACCTGGGAGGCCTTCTCCATCACGTACTGGTGGCCTACATCGGAGTATGAAAATACCACTTCATCGATGTGCTCTCTATCGAACAGCTCCGGCAGTTCTTGTTCCGGCAAGATGGGAATGCCCTTCGGGTAGTTGGGCCCTGCAAGCTCCGGGGGATAGCAGCGGCCTTCGATGTCGGGAATTTGAGTGGCGGTAAAAGCCACAACTTTGATATCTTTTCGTTCGCGAAACAGGACGTTGAAATTGTGAAAATCCCGTCCCGCCGCACCCATAATGACTATATGCCTGTTCATAGCACCTGAAAAACTACACCAAAGGCCCGCAGCGTGGCAAGGATACGCGCTGCCTGTTGTCGTGCTGCCCGGTGTCGTTCTGCCCGGCAGCTGTCGGTTCTGGCATGTCCAAACAATTACCCGACATCCCGACAGCGGTGCTTCCACGCTCAGAGCGATCAATAACGGAGGTGCTTCACCTCCTCCTCACTGTCGCAGAGCCTCTCCATGGTAGTGATGCCGATATCCAGGTGCAGATCGGAGTACTTCTGGGACACGCTACGATCGCTTCGGGAGGTTTTGATCCCTTCGGGGGCCATGGGCCTGTCCGAGACCAGCAGCAGGGCGCCCCTGGGAATTTCGTTGAAGTGTCCGACCAGAAACAGAGTCGCCGTCTCCATGTCGATGCCGATGGCTCGGATACGGCGCAGGTGCTCTTTGAACTGCTCATCCCATTCCCAGACCCGGCGGTTGGTCGTGTACACCACTCCGGTCCAGTACTCTTCATTGCGGCTCTTCAGCTCATGGCCCAGGTAGTCATGCAGCCGAAAAGAGGGCAGGGCTGGAACCTCGATCGGATAGTAGTCCAAGCCGGTGCCCTCCCCTCGGATGGCGGCGATGGGCAGCACAAAGTGACCCACCCCGACCTGCTTCTTCAGCCCCCCACACTTGCCCAGAAAAAGAACCGCCTGGGGAGCCACGGCACTGAGCAGATCCATGATCGTGGCGGCATTGGGAGAGCCGATTCCGAAGTTGATCATGGTGATCCCTCTGTTGTTGGTCGCCGCCTGCATTGGCCCGCCGTTGCCGTGGATCTCGACGTGGAAACGACTGGCAAATCGCTGCAGATAGTCTAAAAAGTTGGTCAGCAGGATAAAGGGCCCGAACTTTTCCAGGGGCATGCCGGTATAGCGGGGAAGCCAGTCTTCCACGATGCCTTTGCGGGTTTTTGGTTTCATGGGATCATTATACCCGAATTGCGAAAAAATCTTCAGGCCCTGCGAATTGTAAGAGCAAGCACAAGTGATCGGTGGAACGAGTCGATCGGTATTAGCCGGAGAGATGTTCGCCGATCCGTTCCAGCTGATAGTTCAGATCCTCGATCTCTTTGATCCAGAAGGCTTGGGTGCCCCATGCGGAGAAATTCTGCTCGAAGTTGTAGTCCCGGGCCTGCATCGCGGACCAGGTCAGGAAATAGATGATACGCATGAAGCGCAGAGGCTCTACCAGGCGTAGCGATTCGGAGTTGAAATCCACGAAGCGGGAATAACCCTCAAGCAGCAGATCCATCTCGGTACGGCAATCCGACAGATGACCCGGCAGGAGCAGCCAGAGATCCTGGACCGCCGGTCCGGTCATCATGTCGTCGAAATCCAAAACGATCAGACCCTGGTCCAACCGATCCAGGATATTGCCTCTGTGGCAGTCGCCGTGGATCCTCTGGTTTTCAACACCTGCGAACAGGGGGGTGATGAGGGCCAGGGTTTGATCACAGACCGATTGAAAATCATCCAGACAGTCCGGCGGAATCAGACCCTGTGCCACGAGCTGCTTGCAGTATTTTCCCGTGGTTGCTGCAGGGGAGCAGACGGTTCTATGCGGCGCCGTTTCTTTTTTTCCCACCTGGTGGATCCGTCCCACCACCGATCCCAGGCGGGCCCAGTCCTTCTCCGAGGTTATGTCGAAGGTTCTGCCGGCGCGGAGGGGGAACACGGCGAAGTGTATCCCGCGGGCTTCACCGAGGGTCGTTCCATCCTGAAGGATCACGGGCGGAATCACCGGGAGTTGCTCTTCCGCGCACTGCTGCAGGAAGCGGTGTTCCTCTAAAATCCCCTCTGCGCTCCAGCGTTGCGGCCGGTAGAACTTGACGATATGGCGCCGGCCCTCTTCATCCTGCAGGCCGTAGACCCGGTTGATGTAACTGTTGTACGGCGTGATCACCGCTTCCAGGCTCACGCCACAGCACTCCTCCACGCAAGGCAAAATGATATCCGGGGTAAGCTCCCGGAATGATGTCTTTTCATCCATCCCGCCATTATCCCGGATTTCCGGAAGCGGTCAACAGGGCCGGCGCCGGAATGCAGATCGCCGTTGTGCGGTTTCCGTGACCGGTGTGGTGCGGCCTTCGAGACGTCGCCTCCCGAAGCGGCTCTTGTATCGGCGGCTCATTTGCCGTATCGTCAAACCGCATATGAGGAATACAAATCCGGGCGATGAGATAGGAAGCGAATATGCGGCAGCATGAGTTCTTCGCCGGCGCGGCCCGCTATGTGGAAGATCTGCTGGCCCGGGAACTGGTAGACCTCGGGGCGCAGAACATACGGGAAACCCGCGCCGGGGTGTATTTCAGCGGCTCCCTGGAGACAGCCTATCGGGCCTGCCTCTGGTCCCGGGTGGGAAGCCGCATCCTGCTGCCCCTGAAAGAGTTCACCGCCGCCGCCCCCGAGGAGCTGTACGAACACTCCGCCCAGATCCCGTGGCAGGATCATCTATCCGCCGGAAACACGATTGCCGTGGACTGCTCCCTGTCGCATTCCGCGATCCGCCATTCCGTGTATGCGGCCCAACTGGTCAAGGACGCGGTCGTGGACTGTTTTCGCAGCAAAAGCGGCCACCGGCCCTCCGTGTCGTTGCAACGTCCCGATGTGCGGCTGAATCTGCATCTGCACAATGACCGCGCCGTCGTCAGCGTGGACCTGAGCGGAGAGAGTCTTCACCGCCGGGCCTACCGACGGCATGGCGGCGAAGCTCCTCTCAAGGAAAACATCGCTGCCGCCGTGCTGCTGCGGGCGGATTGGCCCGGGATTGCAAAATCCGGGGGTGGTTTTGTAGATCCCCTCTGCGGCTCCGGAACCCTGCCGATCGAGGCGGCGCTGCTCGCCGCAGACTGCCCGCCGGCGCTATCCCGCTCGTATTTCGGCTTCCTGGGCTGGAAGGGACACGATGAGCGGCTCTGG
>CAZFMD010000057.1:0-1417 GCA_964520025.1 uncultured Spirochaetaceae bacterium | reverse complement strand
TGGAAGGCGGCGGTGCTCACCGGCCACACCGAGCTGGCCAAGAGCATCGGGCTGCAGGCGTTCCGGCGTAACACCCTGTACAACGGGACCATCAAATGCACCCTGGTCCATATCGACCTCGTCGCGGAGAACAGGCTGGCCGATACACCCGCTGCCGAGCGTGTTGGGTTCCGCTCAGCCGGGGTCGAAGCACCGGAAGTTACGCCGAAGGACTCGATATCCGCAGCTGCGGGCGCCCGTGGCCCGGGGGCGCTCATGTTCGCCAACCGTCTGAGAAAGAACCGGAAGCGCCTGCGCCGATGGCTGCGCTCAGAGGGAGTATCCTGCTATCGGATCTATGACGCGGATATGCCCGAATACGCGGTGGCGGTGGATGTGTATGAGAATAGATGGGTTCACGTGCAGGAGTACGCGCCTCCGCCGAGTGTGGAGCCCGAAACCGCGCAGAGGCGCCTGCAGGAAGCCCTGACCGTGCTGCCCGGGGTGCTGGAGATCGATGCGGAGAATGTGTTCCTGAAAATCCGCGAGCGCCAGCGCGGCCCCCGACAGTACATGAAGATGAATGACCGCGGTGTTTTTCACGAGGTGTACGAAGGGGGCTTCCGTTTCCTGGTCAACTTCGAAGACTACCTTGACACGGGGCTTTTCCTGGACCACAGGCTGACCCGGGGCCTGATCCACGATCTGGCCGGAGGGCTGAAGTTCCTGAACCTATACTGCTATACGGCAAGCGCAACGGTCTATGCCGCCGAAGGCGGGGCCGCCGGCAGTACTTCGGTGGACAGCTCCAAGCGCTACCTGGCCTGGGCAAGAGAGAACCTGCTGGCCAACGGCATCGACCCGCATCGCCACGCTCTGGTGCAGGAGGACTGCCTGGAGTGGCTGCGCCGGGAGACGGCCAGGTACGGTCTGATCTTTGTCGATCCCCCCACCTTCTCCAATTCCAAGGACCGTAAGCGCGTGTTCGAGGTCCAGCGGGATCACGTGGAGCTCATCGATCTGGCACTGAAGCATCTGGAGCCTGACGGGACTTTGATCTTCTCCACCAACTACCGCAAGTTCAAGCTCGACGAGGCCTCCCTGGGCCGGGTGAAGGTGGAGCCGCTCACCGAGATCACTCGCCCTCCGGATTTCTCCCATCGCCGGCCGCATCAATGCTGGAAGATCACATTTGCAGGCGTTGCGCCTGTCACACCCGCCCGATCGCGACAGAAAAACGTCCCTCCTCGACAATAGCGGCCATCAACCGCTACTTCGGTTCCGTATAGAATGCCAAGGCGCCCGGAGATTCCATTAGGAGTGAACTGTCGTTGAAACAGGCATGATTGACATTCCCAATTGGAATTATTATTCTTTCCCTGCAATACGCTGTGGTGGTGGAATTGGTAGACACGCTAGCTTGAGGGGCTAGTGGGAG
>CAZFMD010000056.1:0-16202 GCA_964520025.1 uncultured Spirochaetaceae bacterium | reverse complement strand
ATGGTGAGCCTCTACGGCAAGGAGAGGGAGGACACCGTCCTGAGCGCCGTCTGGGCCATCGGCATGGCGGTAGGAATCATCTTCATCACCCGCACCGCCGGATACAACGAAGACCTGATGAGCTACCTGTTCGGGAACATCCTCATGGTTCGACGGGTGGATCTAATGCTGATCGTGGGACTGGATCTGCTGGTGGTGGCGGTCAGCTTCCTGTTCTACCACCAGCTGGAGGCGATCTGCTTCGACGAGGAGTTCGCCCGCCTGCGCGGGGTCTCGGTGGAACTGTTCTACATTCTGTTGCTCTGTCTCACCGCCCTGACCGTGGTCACCCTGGTCCAGGTCGTTGGAATCGTCATGGTCATCGCTCTGCTCTCCCTACCCGCCGCCACTGCGGCGTTTCTGACCCGGCAGCTGTGGCAGACGATCCTGGCGGCGATCGGGCTGAATCTGCTGTTCATGGTCGGAGGATTGGCGGTGAGCTATCGTCCCGACCTTCCCGCCGGAGCCACCATCATCGTCCTGGCCGGGGTGGTTTATCTGCTGGTTGTCACCCTGGGTCCGGTTCTCAAGCACCTGGGCAAACGCAGGAAGCTCACTCAAAGATGAGAAGGCTCTGATAGGCGCAGAACATGAAACGAAGCATTCTCACTGTCATAATAGGGACCACGATACTATGGGGCGCCTTCGCCCATCCCCACGTGTTTATGGACGCCCGCATCGAAGTGAGCTACGACAACCACGGGGTAGAGGGATTCTGGATTACCTGGAAATTCGACAAGGTCTTCACAGCCGGTATCCTGATGGATTTCGACAGCGACAAGAACGAGCGCTTCAGTCCCAGGGAAGTTCAGCTCATCGAAGAGAAAGCCTTCTCGAATCTGGTGAACTACAGATACTTCGTATACATCCACTCATCCAAGGGTCAGTATCGCCCTGCGAAGGTGCGGGAGTTCACCGCCTACATGGAGGCAGGGCGGGTGCACTATCGCTTCTTCGTGCCCTATGCCCTGTCCATCGGGACCGGGGAAAGCAAGCTCAATGTGGCGGTTTACGACGAAACCTTCTTCTGCGACATCTGCTACGCAGAACGCGCGCCCCTGCTGCTGCCCGCTTCGGACACATTCAGCGGAGAGTATACGATCCGGGAGGACCGGGGCATTCATATCGATTACGTAGCCAACGACGGATCCCAGAGCTCGACCTTTCCCACTCAGGTGGTGTTGATCCTCCGCCGCAAGCTCTGAGGCAACCGTGAACCCACACCGAACACGCCCGGGCCGTTTGCCCGTTGCCCTCAGGTCATTACTGGCCGCATTGCTGTTCTTCGGTCTGCCCGTGCTATCCGGGGCCCAGGTCAATCCCTTCTTCGACTCCCCCGCTCCTTCGCCGGCAGCCGCTCCGGTATCCTTGCGGACACCTCGGCTCCAACTGCTGATCGACGCCCAGAGGGCGATCCGGGAGGTGCTGGCCGAAGCGGTGGAGCGAAGCGCCTCCGGTGGCGCCGCGGTGCCCGCGCTCCTGGGCCTGGCCTTCGCCTACGGCCTGCTGCACGCCCTGGGCCCGGGACACCGCAAGATGGCTCTGGCCGCCTACTTCGTGGCCCGCCCCGCTTCACCGCTGCGGGGAGTCACGGCCGGAGCTTCGGTTGCCCTGCTGCACGCCGCGGCTGCTCTGATCATCATCTACGGGCTGTACTACCTGCTCAAACGTACGGTCACCACGGCTTTCTCCTCCGTCAGCTCGGTTCTGGAGCTGGCCAGCTACGCCGCCATCACCCTGCTCGGCCTGATCCTTCTGTTCTTGGCTCTGCGGGGATCTCTGCGGACGGGGAAAGGCGCTGAGGCCGAGAGCAGCGGCGGGAATCAAAATAGGCAGAGGCACACTCTGACAGCCATCATCCTGGGAAGCGGAATGGTGCCCTGTCCGGGGACCGCCCTGATCCTGATCTTCTGCCTCTCCCAAAACCTGCCCTGGCTCGGCGCACTGGCCGCCCTGGCCATGTCCCTGGGAATGGCGGTGGTCACCATCGGTGTGTCTCTGGCCGCCATCTACGGAAAACGGGGGCTGCTGGCCGCCCTGCCCCGGGATTCCCGCCTCGGAAACCTGGCTCACCGTGTACTGGAGATCGGCGGCGCCGTGCTGATCGTGATCTTCGGCCTGTTCATGCTGAGCCCCTATCTGGCCACGCTCCTGCGCTAAAGCGGCCCGCCCCTGTGCACCCTTCCAACGGGCGGCGGAATCAGGCCCGGTGAGGGGCGGCGCCGATATGACGGTGGGGAATGAGAGAATGAGGTTTTTCGAGCCCGTGAGCCCGGAGTAACTGCTCGTCGGCCAGGACCTCGCGAATCGGACCGTCGGCGTTCACCCGGCCTTCATCGATCAGCATCACCCTGGGACAGATCTCCAACAGGAACTCCAGATCGTGGGAGGTCACCAGGAGAGTCTGAGTCGCCTGCTGCAGGATGTTGATCACCTGGCGGCGGTTACGGCTGTCCAGATTCGAGGTCGGTTCGTCCAGGAGGATCACCCGAGGGCTCATCGACAGCAGTGTGGCCAGTGCCACCAGTCGTTTCTCTCCCCCGGAGATGTGGTGGGGCGCTCGGTCGGCCAAAGCCTCGGCCCCGACGGTACTAAGCGCCTGCCGCACCCGATCTTGGACCTCCCCGGCGGGCAATCCCATATTCAGGGGCCCGAAGGCCACATCGTCAAATACCGTTGGGCAGAACAGCTGATCATCGGGAGATTGGAACAGGTAGGTGATGCGGGGATCGAAGCGTCCCGCTTTGATGCGGCGCCGGTCCACCGAAACGCCTCCGGCCGAGGGCTTCAGAACCCCGCAGGTCAACAGCAGCAGGGTGGTCTTGCCGGAGCCGTTTGGGCCGACCAGGGCCACCCTTTCTCCCGCCTCCACTTCAAAACCCACATTCTGGAGCACCGCCGGTCTTTGCGGGTAGGCGAAGCACAGATCCCATACTTCCAAGGCACCCGAGGCGGTGGTGACAGAGGGTGCGGATACGACGGAGGAAGAGGAGGAGTCGTGCGGAGGAGTTGGTCGGCGGTCCTTCATCGCAGCTCCAGCCAGAGCAGCAGGCCGATCCACACCGCGGTAAGAAACACAGCCAGCAGGTCGGTGGTGCGGATTCGGAGGCTCGAGAAACCGGGAAAGGAACCGTCGAAACCGCGCAGGTTCATGGCCGCCGCGGTCCGCTCGCTCTGCTCGTAACTCTTCAGCAGCAGGGTCACCAGGATACCGGAGCTCGTGCCGATATGGCGAACACCCCGCTGCAGGTTGGAGCCCCTCAGGCGAGCAGCGGTGAGGAGCTTTCTCATATCCTCGAGGTACATGTGGATGTAACGATAGGTGAACAGCAAAATCGCCAAAAGGGTGGAAGGCACCTTGAGGCGCTCCAGGGTTTGCAGGGCCGTGTGGATTCTGAGAGTACCGAAGAAACCGACAAACAGAAGGATGATTGTGATGGACTTGGCGGCGATACGAGCCGCCAGGATCAATCCGTTTGTATACAGATGCAGAAATCCCCAGGACCACAACGATGGACCTCCTGCTGTGAGCGCCAGAAGAACCAGCATCACCACCAGCAATACCAGCGGAGCCTTCAGCATCCGCAGGACGAACAGAACCGGCAAACGGGAGACTGCGATCAGTACCAGCGCGCCCAGAGCAGCCGAGGCCAGAGCCGGAGCTTTACTGATCGAAGCGCATACCAGGATCAAAACGAAACCGGCGGGTAGCTTGAAAGCGGGCTCCCAGGCGTGAACCGGAGAGTCCAGGTGCGCATAACTGTCGAACTCCATAGATCCTAATCCCGAGAGCGCCGGTGCCTTGCGGTCATGAAACCGGGGGCGATCATTTCGGGTTTGACCCTGAGGATCTGCCTGACAACGATGAAGCTTACCACCCCTTCTAGAAGGGCCAGCACTCCGTGGGCGGCGGAGAAGAGAAAACCGATCCCGGTCAGCTCCTCCCCGGACAGGCGGAGCACCAACAGCACCAGGGCCGCCCCCAACAGCACGGCCAGGGCGGAAGCGCCCCCGGCAATGAGGGCGCGTAGAGTCTGGCGTTCACCGGCCAGCGCGCCGAATCCCGAATAGGCCAGGTAGGCCAACAGAGCCGGCACGGTGAAGATCGCAGCGTTCACCCCCAGGGTGGACAGGCCCCCGTGTTGAAACATCACAGCCTGGAAGAACAACCCGGCCAGCAATGCCAGCACCGCCGGCGGGCCCAGCACGATGCCAACCAACCCGGCCAGGGTCAGATGAACGGAGGTAACTCCCACCTTGAAGTGCAGCAGAGAGGAAACGAAAAAGGCCGCACCCATTATCGCGATCTTGGGGATATCATGGCGCCGCACCCTTTTCAATGCCAAAGCGGTCAGGCCGGCGGAAACCGCGTACCCGCCGATGATCACCGGTGCGCTCAACACTCCCTCGGAAATGTGCATCAGCGCTCCCCGCGGCGGCGGAAAAACAATGCAGTGGCCACGAAAGCCCAGATCACGCAGGCCGCCATCACCAGCTTCTGCCAGGTCGTAAAGCCGCCAGGTCCGCGGGCCGTCGAGGTGGCAAGCATCGACTCATCGACCTCCAGATTGACCCGCAGGCCGTGCCCGCCCTGGGCCCGCACCTGCAGAACCCAGGTGCCGGTGCGATCCGGGGCGAAGCAGACCACCCCCCGGCTGTCCGTGGTGGTGGCGAGCTGGGCCCGGCTCTCCCCGGGGGCGAATATCAGCACCGGAGCGTCCGCCATGGGCTGACCTGTATCGAAACTCGCCCGCACACCCACCACGCCTCCGTCCAGCAGCTGGTACTCGGTACCGTGAGCGAAAGAGACGGCCGGGCTCAGCAAGCCGATCAACACACATACGATCACGAGTGCCGGGAAAGCCGCCCGTGAAACCGGCCGTGAAATCGGTAGGGGAAAAAGCAGCTGGTTCATCCAATCATCCGCAGCATCACAGAAGATCCAGGGAGGACTGCTGCGATACCCGGCAGTGCCCCTCCCCCAGGTGGCCCAGGGTCCAAAGCGCCTGCACCAGGGTGCGATACCCTTCAGCATCCTGCAAATCCTCCTGGCGGACATCAACGACACCGTCCCGGGCAAAAGGATAGAAGAAATCGAAGCCCACCGAGCCGGTATTGATGTGGTCTTCCGCATCCGCCTGGTTGTCACCGAACAGGTGATCGAAGTGAAAGGTCATCTCAACATCCGTGGTCGATCCGGGCTTGAGCAGGCCTTTGAGCTCATCCCCGACGTAGCCATCGCGGCCGTCAAAAACCATCTCTTCGTCCAGCCGAATCGTGAAGGGAACCTGGACGCCCTCACGCTCTGCCGAACCGATCATGACGACAGAGCAGCCGGCGTATGGGCCGCCTGGGGCCCTCTTGAGGGCAAAACGAAGGGATTGATAGTTGGCCGGGTCTACCCTGTTCACAGTGCCCAAAACAACAGGATCGGCCTCCATGTCTCCCTCGGCCAGATCCACCCAGTGGGATCCCTCCAGCACCACTGTTTCATCCCCATCGGGAACGTAGGCGGTCGGCTCGACGATGTTGATGTACAGCTGCTCGAAACGGATCTTCCAGCCCTGCTTGTCCACGAAACCCCGGCGCACGAAATCCTCCCCGTTGGCCGTGAACACGATCGATCCCGGCTGCTCCTGATTCCCGCAGGCTGTCAATCCGGCAAACAGGGCTGCTATCACCAGGAGAATCGGTAGAACCGCAGGCGGAATAATCGGCTTTCCCGTCATTCTCTTTCTTTCCATGGGACACCTCTTCGTAGCACGAATACAAAAAAAGTAGCACCTTGTGAAAGAACAGTCAAGTAGAATACTTCAACGGGTGCGATTGCGGTGAATCCGAATCACGGCGGCGCAGCAACAGCAGAATCACAACCAGGAGAACCATGCTGGCCAGGATAACGGCTGTAAGGAAGAGCGGGAATACCCGGGGCCCCACCGATTCGAAGAACTGTCCGATCAACCAGGGCACCGTCATGGCACCCAGGGAAGAGCCGACCAGGAACAACCCGGTAACACCTCCGGTCATACGCAGGTGCTCACTGGCCAGGGTGATGCTTCCGGGAAAGAGCCCGGCCAGGGACAGCCCGTAGGCCGCAGTGGCGATCCAAACAGCGGCCACGGAGTCGGGCCAGATAATCAGCACCAGCAGGCTCAAGGCCGCGCCGACCACACTGCCGCCCAGCTGGGCGGTGGCCTTTACCTTGAGGGCCAGGACGATGGTAACCGCCCGGCCAAAGGTGAAGGCTTCCCAAAAGGCCGAGGTCAGGTTGAACGCCGACACCTCATTGGCCAGTCTCTTGGTAAGAGAATAGGTGTAGATCCACGCCCCGTAGGAGCTCTCCGCGGCCACGTGGAGGAAGAAAAAGCAGGCGATCAGCAGGGGCAGCAGGAGCCGGCCCGCCGGGGCGGCTGTTCTGTCCTTGGTTACCGCCGCTTTCGGGCTGCTCTGCGGAAACAGGACAACCGCAATCGGCAGGATCAACGCTGCTATCAGCCAGTACCCTCGGCTGATATCTCCGCTGCGCTGCAGAGCCCGCTTCAGGATGCGGGGAGCAAGCATGGCGCCCAGTCCGAAAAACAGATGCAGGGCGTTCATCAGGGAACCGATCCTGGGCGGCCGGGTCCACACCAGAAGGATGTTTCCCCCCACGTCCACCGTACCTTCGGCGGCACCCAGCAGAAAGAGGACGGCGATCAGCAAACCGAGAATCGGAATTAACGGAACGGCAGCCATGCCGGCCGCCATGATCAGCAGCATTCCCGCCATGAACCGGTTCCCGTTGATCCGGTCATACAGCCGCCCCCCACCGAATGAACCGGCCATGTAGCCCAAGCGATGGGCAATGAACAGGGAGCTGATCCCTTTCAGCGAGGTGCCCACGTTTTCAGACAGGTAGGGAAGAGAGGGCCCAAGGGTCGCGCTTGTCATCCCCAGCACGATGTAGGCCAGGAAGTAGCTGCTGATGAGGACAATCGTAGTCTTGAGCTGTTTGTCCATGATTGAATGGCCCTCGGTGATCCTCTTCGCTATCGAAAATACGGTGTCGAAAATTTACGAGAGAAAATCTTCCCGCACCGGGGTGAAGGCGTCTACCAAGCGCACCGCCGGGCTCAGCGTCTGGATGGCGTGGGGGACACCCGGCGGAATCGTTACCATGTCCCCGGCTTCCAGGGTCTGCTGCTCCGATCCCAAGAAGTAGATGACCTTACCGCTGGCGATGTAGGAGATCTGTTCATGAGGATGGGAATGCAGGGGATCCGGCGCCTCCGCCGGGCCGTCTTCGAAATCGAAGATCACCATCATGAGACCATCTGTATGCACAGCGGCGCGCCTGCGCCCCGGGCCAATGTTCTCGGCTTTCAACTCACCCTGTCTGTGAAAATCCATATCCCCTCCTTGGTTCCAGAAACTCGGCTTAGGCACTCACCCGGGGTGTACGTCCGCTGGGCCGGCGCCGGGGGTGATCCGTTCCGCCCCGGGGCGTTTGACAGTATAGTGGATGCCGGGCAGGGGGTCAAAGCTTGTCTCTCTGACAGGGGTCTTTTGCTCGGATTGACGCGGGTTCAGGCGCTTCCGTTGGTCTGCAGCTCATCCGCCGGGATGTGGCAGTACAGGAAATGGCTGTCAGAAAAATCGACTCTAGGCGGTGGGGTGGTATCGCATATCTCACCGACTTTCTTGTGGCAGCGTCCGGCAAAGGGACAACCTACGATCCGCTTCGTGGGGTTCGGAGGAGAACCTTCCAGCCGTATCACCCTTTTCTCCAGGCTCGGATCGACCTCCGGTACCGCGGAAAGTAGAGCCTCGGTGTAGGGGTGATACGGGACGGAGGTCACTTCATCCCGCTTACCGTACTCGCATATCCGGCCCAGGTACATGACCATGATGTAGTCGCTGATGTAGTTGATCACGTGCAGGTCGTGGGAGATAAAGATATAGGCCACCCCGGATTCATGCTGCAGATCGCCGAGCAGATTCAGTACCGAAGATTGCACGGAAACATCGAGGGCGCTGGTGGGCTCGTCACAAACGATCAGATCCGGGGCAATGGCGAAGGCCCGGGCCACCGCCACCCGCTGCATCTCCCCGCCGCTCAGCTGAGTGGCCTTTCGAAGCAGGTACTCTTTACCCAGATCTACCTTTCGCAGGATCTCCTGGATGCGCTTCCGCCGTTCAGCCCGGGATTTGATACCCAGCAGTCTCTTCATCGGGCGACCGATGATGGTCTCGATGTTGAAAGAGGGATTCAAGCTGCGGCCGGGGTTCTGAAAGATCAATTGGATCTCCTTCAGGATCTCCTTGCTCCTCTTCTTCCAGGAGATGGAAATGTCCACGTCGTCAAAGAGGAGCCTGCCCCTGGTCGGGGCAAGCAGACCGCTGACCGTGTAGCCCATGGTGCTCTTTCCGCATCCGGACTCACCGACAACGCCGAGGACATTGTTGCGGTGCAGGATTACCGAAACCCCATCCACAGCCCGGATCGTCTTACCCCGGCTTCGAAACGTTCTGTAAAGCTCCTCGATCTTCAGAAGCTTTTCCCCCTGCTGACCCGAAGCTTGCGCCTCGAGGGCAATCGGAATGATTGATTTATCAGGCGCATCGGTGGCATAGGCTCGGTCGCAAGCAGCGTAGTGCCCGGGGGAACGCTCGGCCATCCGGTAGCGCTCTACGCAGCCGTCTACCTTCTTTCCGCAGCGATCCACGAAAGGACAGCCGTGCTCCTCCGCGCTTCGTTTGCGCACGTAGCCGGGAATCGTATTCAACCGAACCTCTTCCTTCACCAATCCTGAACGGGGGATGCAGTTGATCAGGGCGCGTGTATAAGGATGCTGGGGCTTGTCGAAGAGACTCTTTTTGGGACCGATCTCCACGATTTCTCCGCGGTACATAACCGCGATCCGATCGGACACCTTGTTGACGATACCGATGTCGTGGGAAATGTAGAGCAGGGACATCTTGAAGCGTTGCCTCAGATCCTTCACCAGATCCAGGATGACCGCCTCCGTGGTCACATCCAGGGCGGTTGTCGGCTCATCCATGATCATCAGATCGGGGCGGCACAGGAGGGCCATGGCGATGCAGATGCGCTGCTGCATCCCCCCGCTGATCTGGTGGGGATAGCGCCGCACCAGCCCTCCGGCATCCCCCAGATACAGATCTTTGAGAACCTGTATGCTGGCAGCCCGGGCCTCGGGCTTGGAAACGTTGCGGTGAAACAGGCTCACCTCATCCAGCTGCCGCCCGATGGTCAGGGACGGATTGAGAGAGGAGTAGGGGTTCTGATAGACCATGGCGATACGATTCCCCCGATACTCCATCATCTCTTTGCGGCTCTTCTCCAGCAGGTTTTCTCCCTTGAACAGCACCTCACCGGTACTCGAGCCGTTGGAGGCCAGGTAATCCATAACGGCGTAGGCCAGGGTGCTCTTGCCCGAGCCGGATTCTCCGATGATCCCGATCGCCTCGTTTTCCTTCAGGGCGAGGGAGACATCCCGCACCGCGACCACGGTGCCGTAGTAGGTCTTGTAGCTCACCCCGAGATCTTTCAGCGTGAGAAGCGCATCAGGACTCATGGATCAACACCTTGGAGACGAAGTCTGAGAACAGCGAGATGGCGATCACCAGGGAGGCGATGGCCAAAGCCGGGTACAGCACGGCCCAGGGAGCGTTCATCATGATGGATTTGTTCTCGATCACCATCATGCCCCAGTCCGGTGTGGGGGGCTGCAGCCCCACTCCCAGAAAGCCCAGGGAAGCCACCATCATGATCGAATAGGCGAAACGTGCGGTAGCTTCCACGATGATCGGTCCGATGGTGTTGGGCAGGATCTCCACGAACATGATCGAGAAGTTGGACTGCCCCATGATGCGGGCGGCATCCACATACTCGTAGTTCTTGCAGGTCAGAAGCGCACCCCGGGCAACCCTGGCTGTGGCCGGGATGTAGGCGATGGATACCATGATCGTCAGGCTCACGATCGTGGAGTCCCCCAGGATGCCGAGAATCACCATGGCCAAGACCAACGGGGGAATGGCCATGAGGATGTCCATGATCCGTAAAAACAACGCGTCGACCCGCCCGCCGAAGTATCCGGCACTGAATCCGAGAATCACCCCGGCCAGGGTGGAGAACAGGGAGGTCAGCAAGGCCACTGTCAGGATCGAGCGGCTGCCTTGGAGGATGCGGGTCAGGATATCCCGGCCCAGCGCATCGGTACCCAGGAAATGTCCTCCCTCCCCCGCTCCGGTCATCTGATAGTCGGTGTCCATCTGGGAATAGGTGAAGGGCATCAGGCTCGGTCCGAACAGGGCGGCAAAGATCCACAGCAGCAGGACCAGGATGCCCACAACGGCCAGGGGGTGCTGTCGAAACAGGTAGAGGATCCGCTTCATTTCTCAGCCCCTGCAAAGCGGATGCGCGGATTCAGCAATCCGTACAGCAGATCCGTGATAAATGTAGAGATCACGAAGATGAAGGTGATGAACAGAACGCAGGCTTCGATCAGGGGTACGTCCCGTGTCTTGATCGCCGTCATGGTCAGCGATCCGAGTCCCGGATAACCGAACAGGGTTTCCACAACGATCAGCCCGCCGAACAACCAACCCATGTTCATGCCGATGATGGTGATGGTGGGCAGCAGGGCGTTTTTCAGGGCATGGCGGAAGATAACGTAGGCCCGGGGAAGACCTTTCAGCTCCGCGGCGCGGATGTAGTCGGAGCTCATTACCTGGATCATGGAGGAACGCTGCATCCGGGAGACGTAGCCG
This sequence comes from uncultured Spirochaetaceae bacterium, assembly GCA_964520025.1. Lineage (GTDB taxonomy): Bacteria > Spirochaetota > Spirochaetia > SZUA-6 > DRHE01 > JAFGQJ01. The sequence goes on along the minus strand of CAZFMD010000056.1, from coordinate 5,393 downwards.
AACATCACGATCGTCACTGAAAAGGCGGGCAGCACCAGGATGTCGAGGTTGCCCCAGATCGTCTCGCCGATCGGGATCACGCTGGTGATGGGCAGGGCTTTGAGAACTACAGAAAACAGTGTGATCAGCAGCACTCCGGACACGAACTCCGGCAGGGCCATGGTGGCCAGACCGAAGAAGGAGATCACCGAATCGGTGAGCTTGCCGCTTCTCACCCCGGCCAGCACCCCGAAGAAGATCGAAAGAGGTACGTAGAACAGCACGGCGGTAAGGGCCAGAATCACGGAGTGAAACACCTTGCGCCAGAGGATCAGGTTGATGGCCACGCCCCGCATGTAGAGCGATTCCCCCAGATCCCCCCGCAGCAGCCCGGCGAACCAGCGCAGGTAGCGCAGGTAGAAGGGATCGTTCAACCCCATGGACTCCCGCAGGGCTTTGAGTGCTTCAGGGGTAACACTTTGCCCGAGGACCATCTGAGCGACGTCCCCGGGCATAATCTCAACGAGAAAAAAGATCAGTAAAGACATAGCGACCAGGGTTATGATCATAAACCCCAGTCGCTGTAGTACTTTCCGCAGAAAGCTCATGCACTATTCTTCGAGGTAGGCGTACTCGTACTGGTTCATGAAGGTCGGCGGTTGCCGATAATCCATCACCTCCTGCCGCATGGCCACAAAGAACGGAACCTGGAAGTTGATCACGGTTCCCCGCTCGTGGAAGGCAATCTGCAGCTCATCGTAGTAGCGTTGACGCTGAACGTCGTCGACCTCCATGGTGATCTTATCGATCAGGGCGTCGATCTGCGGGTCGTTCATGTGCGATTCATTCCAAGGCCCATCAGAGCGGTAGGCCAGTTTCAGGAGCATCGACGGATCGACCCGGGGGCCCCAACCCGTCAGCAGCATGGGTCCGTTCATCCAGTACTGGGCCAGGTACACGTCCCGGGTGTAGCCTTTCAGATCCAGGTCGAAGCCAGCAGGAGCGGACAGCTCCTTGAGCGTCTGGGCCAGTTCCTGTCCGTAGGGATGATCCGAGCCGTAGTACAGCTCCACGGTCAGCCCGTCCGGATAACCGGCCTCGGCTAGAAGCGATTTCGCCTTGTCGATGTCCCGGCCTCGGAAGGGGATGTCGTAGTACTGAGCCATGATATTCTGGATGGGCCCTTCGTTGTAGTAGACATCCTTGCCCAGTTCGGCCTGACAGGCCGCGGCCAAAATTTCGGGATCCATGCAGTACTTCATGGCCAGGCGCACCCGGTTGTCGTCGAAGGGATCTCTATCCGCCGCCATGGCAATGAAGCGGTAGTCCTGGTAGGGAGATACGATCTTGAAGCCCTTGTCTTCGAGGTTGCGCTTATGGATGGCGTTGATGAAAGGACAAACATCGACCTTGCCCGCCTCCAGCATGGAAACGCTGGCGTCGATGTCCGGTACGAAGTAGATCCGCAGTTCATCGACCTTGGGCAGCCCCGGATTCCAGTAGTCCTCGTTTTTCACCAGCAGGGCTGACTCTTTGGGTACCATCTGCTTCAGCACGAAGGGTCCGGTGCCCATGGGCTCCATCTCTCCCTTTGACGCGTAATCGTACTCGGAGGACAGCATGCACATGTGGTAGTCGGTCAACTGGTAGATAAAGGTGGGGCTCACCTCGGCGAGATACAGAACCACGGTATAGTCGTCGGGAGTCTCGATCCGCTCCACCACCTCGAAATCCGCCTTCTTCAGATGGCCAACATCGGGATCCTGGGTGAGTTCCAGGGTATAGCGCACGTCTTCGGAGGTAAAATCGCTGCCGTCGTGGAATTTCACTCCTTCCCGAAGCTTGAGCGTCCAGACCTTGCCGTCCGGGGTGCTCCATTCCTTGGCCAGAGAGGGAACAAGCGCTCCGGTTCCGTGCTCCAGCTCTACCAGAAAATCATAGATCGAGGCATTGAGTGACAGAGTCTGACCGTCCCACACCGGCGGGAAGATCAGCCCCGGAACCTGGCTGGCTTCGCGGAGGATGATCTTCTCCTCCTCCGGGGCCTGTCCTCCTGCGCCGAGGCTCATCGTGCCCGACAGCAGCAGGACTGCCGTCAATACAACAAGTAGTTTCTTCATAATAACTCCTTCCGTTAGATTTCGTTCGTACACTATATAATTTTATCGATGTTGTCAAGAAAATACATAGACAACAATTTAATTCCCAAAGAAAATTATCCACAAAAACAGTCAATAACGGCTTATTTAGAAAGAAAATAAGTATAGTTAAATGCATTAAAATTCAATTGAGCTGAATGAACATTTTCGGGATTGTGGTTTACAGAAAAGTAAATGTAGCATACAATCTCACCCACGATGGGAACCGACAAGAGTGACGAGCTGCTGATGAGCATTCGAAAAATCATCCGGGCTGTGGATCTGCACTCCAAGGTGCTGCTGAAAAAGTACGGATTGACCGGCCCCCAGTTGATGATCCTTAATGAAATCGGCAAGTCCAGCGAGCTGAGCGTGACCGAAATCGCCAAACATATCAGTTTGAGTCAGGCAACTGTAACGACGATTCTCGATCGCCTGGAACAGCAGGGCTTCATCGTACGCAAACGAGGACAGAGTGACAAACGGAAGGTCTACATAGAAGCCTCGGAGAAGACAAAGGACATTCTTGCCAGCAAGCCGAGCCTGCTCCAGTCCGGCTTTATCGATCGCTTCAATCGCCTCAAAGATTGGGAACAGACGCTGCTGCTGTCCTCCCTGCAGAGAACCGCTTCCTTAATGGATTCCGGGCAACTGGAGCCCGAGCCTGTTGTTGTAGGCGAATCACTGAACAATCTCCGCGCATAGATACAGGCATGTTACAAAGATGTAGAAACAAGGCTCGAATAAAATATTTGTATCGTTGCGATATACCCTCTTTCCAAGCACGGTATATCGAGGCGAGAACAACGTAAAATACGTTTGAAAAATCCCCCGGCTTGGGGTAAAATTGGTACAACATTTAAAATTCGGGGAGGGATACATGGCCGACTACGAAGCCTACTGTGTCAAGTGCAAAGCGAAACGTATGATGAAGGAGGCGCAGGTCGTCACCAACAAGCAGGGTCGCCGCCAGGCAAAAGGGATCTGCCCGGTTTGCGGCACCAAAATGAACCTGTTTCTAAAATCACAGTAACGTTTTGAACTCTCGGGGCTGAAAGCCCCCATCCCCCCCTTCAGTGAAAGGACGATTGGCGACTCGATCTGAAGGGATGACATTGTACCATCTCGCAGCGCGGTAAAAAGGTGGTTGTGCGTCTGCAAGATGAAGCGCTACTTACAATTCCGGTGGTTCAATTCCAGCGGCGGTGAATGAGCGTATACAGCCGCCTACAGAAATCGACAAATGCGGATTGGCTGTGCTTTCCATGCAGGTGAATACGGTTTGTGAGCATCACGATTATCAGCTGAGCCGCGGGCTCTACCCATACGCTCGTCCCCGTATCTCCGGTCTGCCCGTAGGACTGGTCGCTGTAAAGGGGGCTGACCGGAGAATTCTCATCCTGAAGCAAAAAACCGAAGGAACGCCTGCTGTTTAGACCCGCGGTCAGGCAGGTACGCATCAGTTTGACCTGATTTTCCGAAAGCAGACGATAGCCGTTTGCAACACCCCCGTTTTCAAATACGGATAGAAGCTGCAGGATGCTCGGAGCCGTACCGAACAGCCCGGCGTTTCCTCCCTCGCCGCCCAGACAGTAGGAGTCGCTGTCATATACCTGCCCTCGGATCCAGCGCTTTCGCCAGGGACACTGCCCGGTGGGAGCAACCCGTGCCCAGAGAACCACGGGAGGATTGAAAAAGGTATCGTTCAAGCCGCAGGGAGCCGCGATCAGCTGAGCAAACAACTCCTGCAGGCGCGCTCCGGTCACTCTCCTGAGAAACTGCCCAAGCAACAGATATCCGGTTTGGCTATAGAGCACCTGTTTTCCCGGTGGATTCTGCGGCTTTACCGCCAACAGCAACTGAACCGCCCGGCTGTATTCGATATTCCGCCAATCCGGGAACCCCTTGTACAGCTGCGGGCGCGGGGGCAAACCACCGGTATGAAGCAACAGCTGACCCAGGGTGATATCTCTGCTCTCCGCTGCTATTTCCGGCACGAAGGTTCCAATCGCCTCACCAACACCGATTTTTTCCCGGCCCATGATCATTACTGTCAGTACAGCTGTGGCCAGTGGTTGGGTGATCTCCGACAGATCGAATATCGTATCCTCTGTCATATCCTCCGGGTGAGGATCGAGCTGGCGGAATCCCTTTGCCTGCGAGAAAACGACCGAACCCTGCTTCGAAACCAGGGCAACGATCCCGGGAATGACTTTCTGCCGGAGGGCTTCGTCGATCAGGGATTCGATATCAGTCGAGCGCTGTTTCATAGTTGACTTGGGTCAACCTCCCCGCGACTACACTCTATTGCAAATCAGCTCGTGGTTCAAACTGTTTGCCGGCGGGTTCGAGCTCACCCACATTTATCCCGGCGTTTTCGAAAGCTCTCCGCGCCCGGCTCAACTGCTCCGCCTTCGGCACACGGACCTCGGGTTCCGTTGTCGGCCGGTAGGGGGTGGACAGATAGGCCTTGCTCGGAGAGATTTCTGTCAGGTAATCAGCCAACTCCGTCAGCTGCTCAAGGCTCGTGTTCGCCTGATCCACCAGCATGGTTTCGCTGACCAGCTCGCCTTCATACTTCGAGGCAAAGTTCCTGATTCCCTGCAGCACCTTTGAAAACTCCAGGCGCCGATCCGGTCTGTTGATACGTCGCCAGATCGACTCGAGAACGCTGTCCACCTTCACCGACACCCAATCCGCCAGGCTCACGGCTTCTGCTACTTCCTCCCGCCACAGCAGAGAGCCATTTGTCATTACAGCCACGGGGTAGCCCAATTCCTGCTTGAGCAGGGAAATCAAAGTTCCGAGGTTCTGATCCAGGGTCGGCTCGCCATCGGGAACGAAGCTTATGTAGTCAACCGTGTATTCGCCGCCCCCCACCCTTTCCATGCGCGACTTCGACTCCCGCAGGAATGCTTCCGGACGATAGAGAACCACCGGCTCCACCTGCATCTTGGTCGTCAGCCCCACGTGACAGTATATACAGGAATAGCTGCAGTATTTATATGGAATATTGTTGAGCCCGAGACTGTGCCCGAGCCTTCTGGAGAGCACCGGTCCGTATACGAGCATGGTTATTCGCGAATATATTCACTTTCATGATAATACGACTCACCCCTGATGACAAGCATCTGCGCCCATTGAGTTCGCCTCTATTTCATCGTGTTCGGCCGTCGAAATCCTCCCTGTCCCGCTCCGGCTCGAGGGGAAAGGAAACCGGCCGGCGGTCCCGGTTGGATCGGTAGATGGCGGTAAACAGCTCGACCGTCCTGCGCC
>CAZFMD010000055.1:0-16351 GCA_964520025.1 uncultured Spirochaetaceae bacterium | reverse complement strand
CTAGCTGGACGGTTCTCTGAATTACCGTCTCCAGCTCGGAGCCGATGGGCGGGTGAGGATCCTTGGTCGGGTCGATGTGCAGCAGATCGAATCCGCTCAGCAGGTCGGCGAGGTAGGAGCGCTTGGCGATCTCCATGGCCTGCTGCGGCGCCAGCTTGTCCCGACGCTCGCTGTCCCGCTGCCAGGGGCCGCCGTGATCCCGGCAGACGTAGCAGAGCCCGGAGAAGCCGACCTCTTCTGCCAGCTCCCGAATCGCCTCGACAAACGAATCCTGATCCCAGGAGCAGACATACCCCCCGCCGAGCTCTCGCAAATCGACCTGGTTTCTGCTGGCGATGAACATGAGGGGAAAGCTCCTGCGCTGAGCAAGCTGCAGGCAGACGCGCACGATCCGTTTTGACATCGGACCGATCCCGAGGAGGGTGGTTCTCAAGTCCTTCTCTTTGCGCAGCGTTGCCAGGGATGCGAAGAAATCCGGGAGGGGGAGGATTGTTCTCATGCTTGTCCGCCTGTCTCAGCTGTCAGGAGAGATGTACTCGATGCCGTAGTAGCGGCACAGCTCCTCCAGCTCCTTGGAAATATCTCCCATGGCCACGGCCAGGTGATGGGAGAAGCCGTGCTCCCGCTTCAGCTGGAACAGCTTGGCGTAGTTGTTGACCTCGAGATCCGAGCCGGAGTAGAGGATGTTCCTGGCGGTTTCCGGGGAGCTTGTACCGGTGAACACCAGCATCTTCAGCCGGCCTTCCGGGGTCTGGACTATATCGATCCCGGTCTTGGTCCCGTACTGGAACTGGCCGATCACGCTGGGCCCCAGGTTCACCCCCGCTTCCCTGCTGACTCCATGTTCGATGATGGCATCGTGCACCGCCACCTTCCCGGCCAGGACCTCCGCTTTCAGTTTTTCAGGAGGTTGCCCCTCCTTGGCCGCCCTGTCCAGGAGGGAGGGATCCTCCGGTGCCATGAGTCCGGGGATACCGATACCGCAGTGGCCCAATTGGAGGATACTGCCATCCGGGCCCCCATTGACGAAATCCAGAAAGGCGGCGGGAGTGCCTGTGAGCAGGGCGCCCATGGACTGAAGCACCGCCCCGGGCCAATCGGACTCGCAGGCAAAGGCCGTAACATCCCGTTTAGCCAGCGCCCAGGCAATTGACAGACAGGGGCTCATGTTGAAGCTTCCCCCCATGATCTCCGGCCAGCACTTGAAAGCCGCGGAGGTGAATCCTTCGGCTCTGATGATCGCCCTGAGGGCATGATACAGGCGCGCTGCATTGTAGAGCATGGTTTGGTCGTCTAGCAGATTCAGCCGCCCCTGGCTCATCTGCTCCTGGGTTTTTTTGACATCCTCTTCGCCGAAGCTCTCCGTGCCTTTGAAACCCTCGGTTTCCATGCTGTCGTAGACCTCCCGCACCCGCAGCAGATCCACCGTGTTTACCGTGGTTCCGAAGGTCTTGAAGTACAGCAGCTGGTCCCCCGTGGCCGAGTGAAATCCCCCGGGAGCGTCGCCGAAGCGGCCCAGATAGTCATGGCGAAGGCATCTGACCGCGTGGTAGGCATTGAGCAGGATCTTGAGCTCCCCCTGCAGCTGCGGGGAGAGGGGCGATCCGTCGAGGAAGCGGGCGTATCTGCCTATGTACTTGGCCACGTAGTTGTTCATATCGTTTCCGCAAACGCTGTTCGTGGCCCATTCGGAGCTGCCGATCGCCCGATTCGGCTCCTCGTCCGCGGCCACGATGAGGGGAATCCGCTGCAGGTACGGATTCATGGCGATCAGCGGAAAGACGTAGCCGTTGGGGAAGGCGGAATTGAAGATAACAATCACGTCGACCCGGGCCTTGGCAAACTCCTCGGCAACCGCCCCGGCTTCGTGAAAGCCGAAGATCCGTTTCCCGTAGTAGACGGAGTCCTTGCTGATATACCCTTCGGTTTTGAGCTGCTCGAAGAGGGTGCGAACGTTCTTCTCGCTGTGTACCTTCCCCGCGTCATTGAACTCCCCGATGGAGTTGGTCACCAATCCCAGCTTGGGTGCAGAATCGCTTGGGTAGGGCGGTTTGGTGTTCATCTCACTTGATACCTTTCAGAGCCGTGTCGATCATGCTCTCCATCGTGTGTTTGGGTTTATAGCCGAGAAGCTCCTCGGCTTTGGCATTGCTGATAGAGTAGGGCTCGTAGCCCCGCACGATGGCGCTGTCGTAGGGCATGCCCATTCTTTCGGCTACCTTCTCGATGAACTCCCGGTAGGCAAACGGTGCGGGTGCGGCGATGTTGAAGATGTTGTTCCTGGCTCGTTCGAAGTGATCGATGGCCAGGGCAAATCCTTCGGCCGTGTCGTCGGGGTCGGCGATCTGATCCACCGCCGGGGAACCGTCTGGGAACAGGGGGCAGAGCAGACCCTTGCCGCCGCCGAGCTTCGGCTGCAGCCTTTCCCTGTCTTTGGGATCCAGATCCTCCTCCCACATCTCGTAGCGGAAGATGCGCAGCAGTTCCTCTTGCGCCAGGGCCCAGTTTATGCGGATCACGGTCCAGGGGATTCCGTAGGTCTTGCCATAGTTGCCGCAGAGGCTCTCCCCCACGGCCTTTGCCAGGGCGTAGAACCTGCCGGGCATGGGGTTGATCGGGGTCTGTTCGGTAATGGGGCTGTCGTAGCGTATGGGTCCGGTGGCGTACACCGCATCGGTGCTGGTGAAGATGAACAATTTCAGATCACTCAAGCACCTCGCCGCTTCCAGCAGATTGAAGGTGCCCCGCAGGATGTTGTCGAACAGGGAGGTGTTGTCCTTTTCGAAGACCACCGGCGGAAACATGTCGAAGGTGGCGGCCAGGTGACAGATGATCTGCGAGCCTTGGGCGGCGCCGATCATCTGATTCCGATCCAGGATATCCCCCTGGAGGAACTCGATATCCCCGTCGACGAGCCCCTGGGGTTTGTTCTTGTGTACCAGGGCTCTGACCCTGTATCCCCTGCTCAGCAGCTTGTTCAATACACGTCTTCCGATCCGCCCCGAGCTGCCTGTTAGAAAAATCGTTGGTTTCATAATCACTCCCGATAAATGCCCCGCGTATACTACTTGCTTTGGTGAATCGTATCGAATAACAAACTGCCGTTGTACATGCCCTGCAGGATGTTCCCGGCTGCTCCCAGCACGGAAGCATTGGCGATGTCCGAGACTTTAATTGCCTTTTTAGATATATGCCAGGTTCGTTTTTCCACAGTTTCCATCAGACGAGGCAGGAAAAAACGATGAGCCTGGGAGACCCGGCCGGAGAGAATGACCCTTTCCGGATTGAACAGGTTGATCAGGTCGCTGATTCCCACACCGAGATAGAAACCCATATCCTCGAATATCTTGAGCGCAGCGGGATCCCCTTCAATGGCTGCCTGAAAAACCGTCTCTCCTGAAATCTCCTCGGGGTTGCCTTGAACCAGGGCGTTTAGCCTTGTATTTGGGTTCTTTGCCGCTATCGCCCTTCCATCTCTTGCGAGCGCAGGCCCGCTTGCGTATACCTCGAGACAACCCCTGCTGCCACAGGCGCACTCGGGTCCGTTCGGATCGATACAGACGTGGCCGAACTCACCGGCCGCGCAGTTCGTCCCGCGATACACTTCACCATTGATAATGATGCCGGCGCTGATTCCGGTTCCCAGGAGAACGCAGAGGATGTTGTCGATTCCCCGCCCGTGTCCGAACAGCATCTGGCCGAGGGCGGCGCAGTTATTTACGTGATCCAGATAGCAGGGCTTTCCAAATCTTTGTTCGAAGATCATTTTCAAGCTCACGTCTCTCCAATTCGGATGGTGGGGGGCGTACAGACAGATCCCGGCATACGCGTCGATTGCTCCGGGCGCCGCGATGCCAATGCCGGCAACTTTGTCCAGGCTGATTTGGGCGTTTTCAAGGATTTTGTCCACACTGACAAGGAGTTGACTGAGTATCTGCTCCTTGCTCCCGTTGGCATCCACGAACTCCTTGTACTCAGCCGTGGTATTTCCCTTGATGTCGAGGATTATCGATCGAATGTAGGAGCTGCCCAGACGCACGCCGATCGCGAAGTGATCGTCGGTGTTCATGTCCAGTTCCACCGGACGCCTTCCAACTCCTGTGTTTACGACCCCGATTTCCTTCACAATCTTTTTTTCAAGCAGTTCTTTCGTCGATGAGGTGATGGTCCCCCAGCTCAGGCTCGTCTCGCGCTGAAGTTGCACTCTCGACACAGGTCCCAGCTCCCGAATCGTCCTCAGGATGGACAACTGATTGTTGCGCTTCATTGTCTCGTGGTCGGAAATTCGTTTCACACTTTATCTCGAATTACGATAGAATAAATCACGGATCTTGAAATATGTTATTTCCATCTTCAAACCATGTCAAGATGCCAGTTAGGACCAAAGGTTCCGGCTAGTATTTTCCCGAGCTTCCTTGATTCCGGATTGACAGACGGATTCCCTTGGGATATTATCTCGGTATTTGAGAGAAGTTTCTTCTGATCCTGAGATAAATTGGCAAAAGGGGAAGGTATGGCGAGTCACACGATTGAAAAATCAAAGCAGTTGTTTGACAGGGCTTGCGATCTGGTCGCAGGCGGGGTATCCAGCAAATCCAGATCCACCTTTGAAGGTTACCATCCGTTTCCGCTGTTCATCGAGCGGGCCGAAGGTTCCAGGCTCTACGACGTGGACGGTAATGAGTATATCGACTATCTGGTAGCCCTGGGGGCCACGATTCTCGGGAATGCCAATCCGGAGATTCTCGATGCCGTAAGTACTGAGATGAGAAAAGGTTCTTTCTACGCCCTGCCCTTCGAGATGCAGCTGCAGGTGGCGGAGCGGCTTATCAAACACGTGCCCTGTTTCGAGCGCGTATCGTTTGTGAACTCGGGCACAGAGGCGAACCAGATGAACATCCGCCTGGCCCGCGGGTTCACGGGAAAGAATCTGCTGTTGAAATTCGAAGGCTGCTACCACGGCTGGTTGGACAACACCTGCTTCAGCCTCAGCGGTGTCGGCGCAGATCGCCTGGGAGCGCCGGAGAAACCGAACAAGATCCCCGCCACCGGTGGAATGGCGGCCCATGCCGGGGATGATCTTCTGACGATTCCGTGGAACGACGTCGAAATACTGGAGCAAACCATCGACAGGTACAAGGATCAGATCGCGGCGGTTATTACCGAGCCCTACATGTGTAACAGCGGGTGCATCCCTCCCAAAGAGGGCTACCTGGAGGCGATGCGGGAGCTGACCCTGAAGAACAACATCGTCCTTATCTTCGACGAGGTGATTACCGGCTTCCGGGCGGGCTTGAACTGTGCCCAGGGGAAGTTCGGGGTGACCCCGGATCTTACCACGGTCGGCAAGGCGTTGGGCGGCGGATTTCCAATAGCCGTCTATGGGGGTAGAAAAGAGATCATGGATCTCATCGCCGAGGACAAAGTCCTGCGGGCCGGGACCCTGAACGCCAATCGCGTGGTAATCGCAGCGGCCCACGCGACCCTCGGCATACTGGAACGCAACAATGGAGAGGTGTACGATCATCTGTACCGTCTCGGCACTGCCTTGATGTCGGGCATCCGCAGCATAATAGAAAACTTAGGCATAGAAGCGGTCGTGCAGGGGCTTGGTCCGATGTTCCAGATCTACTTCACGAAGCTCAAAAAGATCGAGAACTCCCGGGACAGTGCCCAGTCCCGTTTCAAGGTTCACCATGACTTCATCTGGAGATTGATCGGCAGGGGCGTCTGCCCCCGCCCCAGCCAGATGGGGGAGTTCTACGTTACCGCGGCTCACACGGACAAGGATGTACAGACCACCCTGGAGGTGATCGAGGAGGTGCTCAGAGAGATGAAATCGGACAATGCTCTGGATGATGGAAACTGAAGCGCCGCCGGGAGATTTGAGCGGATGGAATCAACGAATAAATGCAGGGAGTGAAGAGTGCCCGAAGCGAAGCAGGCCTATAAGGATCTGGAGAGCATCTTTCGTGCCGGGGTCGAGCGGGTCAATCCCAGAGAGCTGATCCGCGCCGGTCTTCGCCTGGAGGATGAGAAACTCATCGTTCAATCGGAATCCACCTCTCTCACAGTCGACCTGGGGCAGTTCCAGCGGGTCCTGGTCCTGGGAGCCGGCAAGGCCTCCGCGGCCATGGCCGCGGGTTTGGAGCAGGTTCTGGGGGAGCGGATCCACGAAGGTGTGGTCGTGGTCAAGTACGGGCATACCGAAGATCTGAAGCGGATCCGGCTGATCGAATCGGGACATCCGGTCCCTGATGAACAGGGTGTGCGCGGAGCCGAAGAGGTGGCGGCGTTGGCTCGCCGGGCGGATGCGAATACCCTGGTGGTGAATCTCATTTCCGGGGGCGGATCGGCCATTCTGCCGGCGCCGTTTCGTGGCAGGGCAGCTTCGGGATCCCTCACCCTCTCCCTGGAGGACAAGCGGGCAGCCACACGGGTGCTGTTGGCCTGCGGCGCAACGATTCAGGAGTTCAACTGTATCCGCAAGCATATCTCCGCTCTGAAGGGGGGCAGGCTGGCAGAGCTGCTGCATCCGGCCAGATCCTTGAACCTGATCCTCTCCGACGTGGTGGGAGATCGGCTGGATACGATCGCCTCCGGGCTGACCGTGGCCGACCAGACCACCTTCGCCCAGGCCCTGTCGATCGTGGACAAGTACGGGATCGAAGAGAAACTGCCCGCCCCAGTGGTGGACCTGCTGCGCCGGGGAGCCGCCGGGGAGTTTCCCGAGACCCCCAAACCGGGGGATCCGGTGTTCGCCCCCGTGACCAATGTGCTTCTGGGCACAAACCACACGGCTCTGGTTGCTGCGGCCGCAAAGGCGAAGCAGCTGGGATATGCCCCGGTTGTGCTGTCCTCCCGGGTGGTGGGAGAGGCCCGGGAGGTGGCCCGAGTCCTGGCCGCCATCGCCATGGATGCGGGAACCCTGGAGTTCCTGGCCGGGAAACCGGTATGCCTGCTGTGCGGGGGGGAAACCACGGTAACGCTGCGGGCAGAGGGGTTGGGCGGGCGCAACCAGGAGCTGGCCCTGGCTTTTCTGCAGGAGATCGCCGCTGCCGATGCGGCTGCGGCCGAGGAAGTGTACTTCCTATCCGGGGCTACCGATGGAAACGACGGGCCCACCGATGCGGCCGGCGCCTTCGCTTCGGCGGATATCCTGAAGCGGGCCCGCAAGCAGGATCTGTCGATCCCGAGCTACCTCGGGCGTAACGATTCCTATCACTTCTACGAGGCAGTCGGCGGGCTGCTCAAGACAGGACCGACCAATACCAATGTCTGCGACCTGCAGATCTGCCTGATCTACTGATTCGTTCGATCTGAGGCGGAGCGTACGCGAAGCAGGGGAAACACGATTAGAAGAAGGATTCCCGTCGAACCCAGGGCGACCGGGATTCCCGCCGTATCGGCCAGCAAGCCCACAAGCGGAGCCAGTAGCGCCACCAGGATCGTCTTAACCTGGGATTCCCCGGAAAGACCCGCAGCCATCACCTGTTCCGATATCTGTTCGCTGACAAAGCCGACTGTCAGCGGCCGCCGCAGATTCATCAGGACGTACAGCATGATAAACAGCGCCACGGCGGGGATTTTCGAGGGAGCGAAGAGCAGGCTTCCCGTGGCCAAGATCAGAATGCCGCCGATCAGGTAGGTAAGATTCACCGATCGGGCCAGAGAACGGATGCGTTTTTCGATTGTTCCCGCTCGGCTGGAAGCGAAGGCGGAAATAATGTAGAGAATGAAATAGATTATTCCGGTCACGATAGCTACCCGGCGGTCCACTGACAGGGAAACCAGAATCGGGACAGCAAGGGCCAGGGACTGGAGCACCGGCTGGATGTAATCCTTGATTGTTTTGAATACGGCGTCGAAGGATGCGGAGTTGAACAGCGTGCGCAGGAATCCTGGATGTCTGAAAACACCGATGAAGCCTCTGGTTGTGGCCACGATCTGCTGGCCCGCGTTTTCGAAGAAATTGACGGATTCTCTCTTCGGTTTCGAACCGTCCAGCTCCGGAGGGTAGGAGATCATCAGAGCCAACCCGGCAAGGTAGGGGATCACCGAGCCGAGAAAAATGATGCGGTAGCTGCCGCTGTACAGCACCAGCGCCGCGGCGATCAGTGAGGACAGAGCCGCTCCCCGCTCCGCCCAGGCCCGGGTGTGACCGTAGTAGGCGACTTTCTGTTGATTCTGCCCGGTGCGCTGCAGGTAGCTCATGATCATGGCCTTGTGCGTTCCGGTTCTGAAAGCCTCGCCCATGGCAAAGAAGACCATGGCCAGAGCGTACAGGGAGTAGCCCGGCAAGAAGTAGAAGAGGAGAAACGAGACGATGTAGGTCCCGAAAGAGAAGATCATGGCCCGCCGCCTACCAAAGGCGTCGGCCACAATGCCGGTGGGTATTTCGAGCACATTGGTGGCGATCTCCCGGATAGAGAACAGTGTTCCGATCTGCAGAAAAGAGAGGCCCATCTCGCGGAAGAAAAGCAGGATGAAGGGATCGAAGAAACGCAGGTTCTTCAGGAACCCGTAGAGGGAGAATTTGAAATACTGTTTGTCCCTTATGATCGATTCGCCCATTGTTGTTAAAAAAACATAGCGGCGAAGGGATTTGAACCCCTGACCCAGCGGATATGAGCCGCTTGCTCTACCAACTGAGCTACGCCGCCATGCAAGAACGAATCTTGAACTGGCGCAAATATACCAACGGGTCTATTTCCTGTCAACTTAAAAAAGCTTGACCCTCAAGCGCATAAGCCTCTACAATCCAGGCGAATGATTCACATTGCCGAACTGAAAACCCGTTCCTACGAGTGTGACAGCTACGGGCACATCAACAATGCCACCTACCTCAACTATCTCGAATATGCGCGAATCCAGCTGCTGGAACAGCTGCCCGTTCCCTACCAGCAGCTGCGTCGCAGGGGAGTTGGCTTTGTGGTAACCAGGATCAGCATCGACTACAGGCGGCAGGTCCGCAGCAGCGAAACTTTGAGAATCGAGACTCGCCCGATTCTCAAACAGAAGGTCCGGATGACCTTTCAGCAGAATATCTATCGGGATGACCAGCTGGTAGCCGAAGCCCAGGTTACCTGGGCCTGCATCAACGAGCAGGGCAAGCTGATACCGATCCCCCCGGAGTTGGACATCCCGGAGATGGAACCGGATCCGGAAGCGGGGGGGCAAGGGTGAAGATCAGTCCCCGCCTTCAGAACTACATCTCTCAGGCGCTCTCCCAGTCCATGGAGGTCACCCTCATGGAGCGTCTGGCTGCCCGGGTAATCGGCGGATACGATCTGTACGAGCGCACGGGCTTTCCCGCCAACATCCCAATCCCACAGGTGGATGCCGCCCGGCAGATCGCCGCGGACCTGGCCCGCAGCGGGAATATCCATCGCTTCACCGAATTGCTCGTGGAGGTGGATCGAACCGGGGTGATGGGCAGGCCGGTGTCCATCCGTCTGCTTCCGCAGATCGTCAAGGAGCTGGAAGTACTGGGGTATCGATTCAAGGCCGATCAAGGCATCTTCATCGAGGCGGGAGCCCGGGGCAAGACCAAGGGATTCGGCGTATTGATCGAAGGGAAGATATATGAGCTGAGCTTTCTGCGTATCGACACGGTGGGCAACACCGCGTTGGTCCGCAAGTATTCCAAACGCCTGGTGGTTCAGGTCTACAATGAGCTCAGGCGCTTGTTCTCCCGCATCGTGGAGAACCGGGACGGCCGTCTGTGGCAGTGGGAGGGGGACGGAGGAATTGCCGCTTTCTACTATGGGAATAAGAACGTACAAGCTGTCCTTGCCGGAATGGAGATGCTGCTGGAGCTGTTCGTGTACAATCTCTTCCAATGTCCGTTCTCCAAACCCATCCAGGTTCGCCTCGCCGTACATACCGGTCCCTGCCCCTTCCATGAGAACCTGGACCGAATCCGCAGCGACACCTTGAGAAGACTCGAGATTATCGAATCCGAGTTTGCCGAAAATGACAGTCTGGTGATCACCCCGGGGGTGTATTCAGATATGGGCAACAAGCTGGAAAGTTTCTTCAAACCCCTGCGCGTGTCCCGCCACAATCTTCTCTACCAGTACAAGCTGAAGTGGGAGTGAAGCGGTGACCATCCTGGTATTCACCCGCAGTAAAAAGCTACCGGAAAAACTCAAGCTGCGCCGGCGAAAGGGTGTTGTGGAGGATGTACGTTTTGTGCGGTTGGAGGAGTTTCCAGCTGCACTGAAGGCTGCCACCGGACCCATGCTCTGCTACCTGGATATTTCCGGGATCGAGGACACAAAGAGATCCGTTTATTTGAGGAGCTTGAAGAAGCGAGCGAACGTGCTGTACGGAATTATCGATACGGGCGGGAAGATCAAGGATGTGGCGTCCCTATTCCACGAAGGGGCGGTGGATTACCTCAATCGCCGTAGCCTGGAAAGCGGTGTGGGCATGAGCCGGCTCACGAGAGTACTTGGGTACGCCCAAAGCGTGCATCCAGAGGTTTTGACTGAAGCCGCGGCATCCACAGAAGCAACAAGGCGGGCTCCATATATTCTTTCGGGAAGTGACTGGTCATCCGTAGCGCCCGGGGCGGAGTATACCTTCTCCATGATGTATATCGAACTGGACGGTAAGGATCAGATGGAGAAGCGCTACGGTGCACAGAATCTTTCGGCCGCCCTCGCATCGTTTCGAGCCTATATCGAGGGCTTTATAAAAAGGTTCGGCGGGAGGCTGTGGATGTGGTCCAGTTTTGGAGGCATCGTTCTGTTTCCCTTTGACGCGAAAAGCTGTCCTGCCCTGGCCTGCGGGTTCAGGCTGATGCTGTTCAAGCATCTCTACGATATCGAGGGCTCCCACTTCCCGCATTTCCTGTCTTTCCGAATTGTGCTTCAAATCGGAAACACCCCCTACACGGAGCAGGACACCGGCCACATCGTTTCCGATAGTTTGAACTCGATTTTTCATCTGGGCCAGCAGTTCGTCCAGCCGGGTAACTTCTGCGTGACCGAAGAGGCTATGCAGTTTGGACATTCGGCGTTGAGGGAGTTCTTTGTGGCCGCGGGCACCTTCGAAGGCAGGAAAATATTGAGGATGCGTCGTCCCGTTCATCAGTACAAGAGAAAATCGTACTAGAGGTATGTCCGTCAAGAGCCTTTTTCGATTCAAGCAGCGTTTCCTTCTCCTGTTCGTCGTAGCAGTGATCTTCAGCACAGTGTCCGGCGTGTACTTCGTACGTTATCTGGTCAAACCGAATACGGGATTGGTGGTGAACTATCCCGAAGTGGTTAACCGTGACGGCAAGGTGATCTTCGCGCCGAAAACCCCCTTCTCCGCGGCGGTTTCCTCGGGGCTGAAACCAAATACCGATCAGATCGTTTCCATTAACGGTGAACCGATCCGCAGCATCCGCGACGTAGTCGAGGCCGATTCCCGCATCTGGGGTTTTCACCCTTTTTCCGTTGAGATTATTCGAGAAGGCGGGCAGCGGTTAACGGTCAGCATAACCCCGGCCTTCACTCTCACCAAACCGGACTGGGTCTTTGCCCTGCTGTTCTGCATCACCCTGGGCTTCATGTCCTTCTATCTGATTGTGCATCTACCCGAGGACAGAGCATCCAACCTGATAATCTTGGCCGCCCTGTTCTATCTGGTGTTTACGGCACTCAAACCTTTCTACTACGAATCGTTTTTCTCGAATCTTATGATTCACTTCGGGAAGCTGACCTCGTGGTTCATGGTCTTCTTCGCCCTGCACTTTCCGGCTCCCAAAGCCAGCAGGACATTTCGCAGGCTCATCATGGGCGTAATCTTGGGGCTGTACCTGGCCTTCATCGTGATTCGGATGGTCTATTTCGCCTCGTGGATATCAAGCGCTCAGGATCTCTGGCTGGTGCGCTATCGCTTTCTCGGCAAGATCAACAATGTTTCCGACGGGGTGGCTTTCGTTGTCTATCTGGTGTTGTTGATTCGCTCCTACCTGTCCGCAGTTCATGCAAACGAGAAGAGGCAGCTGGAGTGGATCATAGCGGGCTTTCTCATTGCCGTACCACCGTATTTTTTTCTCGACCAGCTGCCTCTGATCCTCGGCGGAGCAGAGGGCTTGCGTATCAGCATGGGCAACTTCGCCAATCTGTTTCTCTGTTTTGTTCCAATGTTCTTCATAATCGGTCTGTTGAAACATCGGGTGTTCAACATCAAGTTTTTCGTAAGCCGTTACGTGGTCTATCTTGTCCTGGCGCTGCTGATCTTCGCATTTTTTACGGTGCTCTATGAACCCACCAAGAACCTGTTCATCCTCAGCTACGGGGTTCCGGATCATATTTCCAGTTTTCTGGTAACCGCCATCCTCTTCGTGCTCCTCATACCGATCCGCTCACTGTTCTGCTCGCTGATCGATCGGTTGGTCTACCGCCAGCACTATCGCCGAACCCTGCAGTATTCGGCGAGCCTGGAGAGGCGCAACATGGAGCTGAAGCTGTTGATAGACGAGCTGAACCTGCGCAACATGCGTTCCTTCCAGAAGGATCGCATGAGGGAACTGCGGGGCATCGTCACAGGGATATCCCATCGAGTGAACGACCCGGTGAACTTCATTTCCAGCAGTCTCACGGTATTGGACAGAAAGATCAGGGATTTATTCAGCGCTCTGGAAAAGACCGAACAGCCATCGGCCGGGGAGATCAGGAAGCTTCATCGGGAGCTGCAGAAGCTCATCAGCGTCGCTCAGGAGGGAGACCTGGAGATCCGGGATTTTCTGCGCAGGCTGACCGCGTTGGTGGGCTCCCGTACCGGCGTTGCGGTCAGCGTACGCATGGACCGTTTGCTGAAGAGCGTCACGGCAAAGTTTGACAGAGACGCCTCGAGCGCACGCATCAGAATCGAGGACGAGCCTGATGGACTCGTGTTCTGTAATCCCGATGAGTTGATCCAGGTGATGCGCTACGTTCTGGAAAACGCCCTGGAGTCCGGGATCGGCCCGAAAGATGTGATTCTGATTCACGGCGATATCTACAATCGCTACTACCGCATCCGGGTGAGAGATGAGGGGATGGGTATCGACGTCGGCAATCTGAAGAAGGTCTACGATCCTTTCTTCTCCACGAAGGCCGACCATGACGGGCTCGGTCTGTATTTCAGCAGAATGCTCGTCGAGCGGAATGCCGGATCCATCGAGCTGACCAGTAAGCTCGGCTTCGGTACGACTGTTACGATTCTTCTTCCGAGGGAAGACCGGGACAGGGGCCGACGCAAGCGACGAACCCGGAGCTCTCCGGAAGAGCACCGGTCGGCGGATCCACACCCCGATGTGAGCCGCCTGGTCGAGCACCTTCCGGTAGAACGCCGCCCGGACCGACGTCGGCGCTGCGAACAGCCCCCGGAAGAGGACCGTCCCCAAACCTGATGATGAAGATCCGAATATACACGGACGGGGGTTGCTCAGGCAATCCCGGCCCCGGTGCATGGGCATACATCCTGCTCGAGCCGCAGGGGGAGGTCCGCGACGCCCGATTCGTTTCCGACACGACCAACAACAGGATGGAGCTTCAGGCCGTAATCGAGGCCCTTCTAGCGGTGCGGAAAAAACCGGATCTGGCGTCCGCCCAGATCGAGCTGTTCACCGACTCCCGATACGTCAAGAACGGTATCAGTGATTGGATCTACAACTGGATCAGGAACGGCTGGAAAACCCGTTCGAAACAGCCGGTGAAGAACCAGGATCTCTGGAAGCGGCTGTTGGGCTTGAGCTCGACCATGAGCGTTCAGTGGCGCTGGCTTCAGGGCCATGCGGGAGATCGGTACAACGAAGCCTGCGATCGCCTGGTCCAAGAAGCCATCAAAAAACGCGGCCTTTAGAGCAACCGCAACACAAGCAACGCTTTCCTTTTTCCCGTTATCTTCCATGGACAGGTGGTAGTATTCATTAACAGGCGCAAAGCAGGGGGTAGACCATGCTTGCCGTGATTGCCAGCCAGGCTCCGGTAGGGATCGAAGGAATCCCGATCCAGGTGGAGGTGGATATCCGCAGAGGCCTTCCCGGTATCGATGTGGTGGGATTGCCCGATGGTGCGGTCAGGGAAGCCCGGGACCGGGTGCGGGTGGCTATTCGCAACAGCGGATTCCGTTTTCCCAGTGACCGGATTCTCGTAAACCTTTCCCCGGCGGGGATCAAGAAGGAGGGGGCCAGTTACGATCTGGCGATTGCCCTGGCCATTCTCAAAGCCTCGGAACAGATCCCCTTTCCCGGCAACCCCAGGATCATGGTTGTGGGGGAGCTGAACCTGAGAGGAGCGGTGCTGCCCGTGCGGGGGGTGCTGTCGGCCATCGCATCGGGAATGCAGGAGGGGATCCGGCTTTTTCTCGTTCCCCGGGAGAACCTGGCGGAAGCACAGGCTCTGTCGGGACAGGGCATCTTCGGGATTTCATCCCTCCGGGCGGCTGCGGCATTGTTGAACAGACTTGCCCGGGGTAGGCCCCCCGCCGGCGGACAGGGCGGAGCGTCTCCTTCCCGCGGCCGGGTGGAGGAGAAACCCGAAGCCCAGTGGGGGGATATCTCGGATATCAAGGCACAGCCATTGCTGAAACGGGGCCTGGCAATCGCCGCCGCGGGCAGGCATCATCTGCTGCTGTTCGGACCGCCGGGAAGCGGAAAAACCATGGCCGCCCGCAGGCTTCCCTCGATTCTTCCGCCCCTCAGCTGGGAGGAATCCCTCCTGGTAACCCGGATCCACTCCACCGCCGGAGTACTCCCCCCGGGCGCCGGTTTGGTCAGGGATCCGCCCTTTCGCATGCCCCATCACTCCGCCTCGGCGGAAGGGATCATCGGGGGCGGCAAGGTTCCCCGGCCGGGTGAGGTTTCCCTGGCCCACGAGGGGGTCCTGTTCCTGGATGAGGCGGCGGAGTTCAGCACGGCTCTGCTGCAGACCTTGAGAGAGCCCATGGAGGAGGGCAGCATCACCATCGCCCGGGCCGGCAGCTCGATTCACTTTCCCGCGCGCTTTCAGCTGATACTGGCCATGAATCCCTGCCCCTGCGGCAATCTGGGCAGGAAGAAGGCAACCTGTTTCTGCTCCACCCTGGAGATATCCCGATACTGGAGGAAGCTCGGTGGTGCCCTGCTCGACAGGGTGGAGCTCCGCATCCCCCTGGAACCGGTGCGTTTCCAGGATCTAAGCCGGGATTCCACAGACGGGGAGAGCAGCGCCGTCATAGCGAAAAAGGTAGCCGCGGCTATCGGCATGCAGCGGGATCGCTACAAGGATCGCCCCTTCTCCCGAAACGCCCACATTCCGCCGGGGCTGATCGACAGATTCTGCCGCCTCGATCCGGCAGGCAGAGCCGCGCTCCAGGATACCGCCGAACAGTTCAGCCTCTCCTCCAGGGCTTTTCACTCGATCCTCAAGGTGGCCCGCACCGTAGCCGATCTGGATGCTTCCCAACAGATCGGCAAAGATCACCTGCTGGAGGCGGTGCAGTATCGCCGCTACTGCGAGGGGGATGTGTACTGGAGCTACCAGTGAGCGGTACGGTTGGATTTTCACCGCTATTCTGGTTATATTCATCGCAGAGGAGGGATAGGCGTGAAGCTCTATACACGTTGGCAGGTTATTGTATTCACTCTGGCAGGTATCGCTCTGACCCTTCTGGTAACCTGGACGACCGGTATTCTCCGGATTCCGGCGGGCGGGGAGGAAACTTCAGAGCCGGAGAGTGTAATCGCGGAAGCACTGGAATCGCCCTCTCAGTCGATGCCGCTTGCCGGTCAGCCGGTACAGTTCAACGGTTCTGTCTCCAGCGATGAAGCCAACAACATCGAGATCTATGAGCAGCTCAACGAAGCGGTTGTCAACATAACCTCGGTTAGTTTCGAATACAACTGGTTTCTGGAGCCGATTCCCAGAGAGGGCACCGGTTCCGGTTCGATTATCGATCAGAAGGGTTACGTGCTGACGAACTATCACGTGATCAAAGACGCCAATGAACTGAGCGTCACCCTGGCTGACGGTTCGAACTACCGGGGAGATATCATCGGCGTGGATCCGGAGAACGACCTGGCGGTAATCAAGTTCGATCCGGAAGGTCGACGCCTGTCCACGATTTCCTTCGGCAGTTCTGCAAACCTGCGGGTAGGCCAGAAGGTATTGGCCATTGGCAATCCCTTCGCCCTGGATCGAACCCTGACCACGGGAATCGTATCGGGGTTGGGCAGGCCGGTGCGAACCGATATGGGCCTGTTGATCAAGGAGATGATTCAAACAGATGCCTCGATCAATCCGGGAAATTCCGGGGGACCCCTGCTGAACTCCAAGGGGGAGATGATCGGCATCAACACGATGATCTACTCGCCCTCCGGCGGTTCGGTGGG
>CAZFMD010000054.1:0-16356 GCA_964520025.1 uncultured Spirochaetaceae bacterium | reverse complement strand
TTCGACCTTCACCTCCAGTGGTTCGCGGCGGAAGATGAGGGACGAACCGAGGAGCCCACAGAGCACAAACTGCGCAAAGCCCGGGAAGAGGGCAAGGTTGCCAAGAGCGCCGAGCTGAGCTCTTCCCTGGTGATTCTCTTCGGCATAGCCACCCTTGGTTTGATATCCTCCTACTTCCTGAGTAATGTGCTGTCCATGCTCCGTTTCTTCCTCCAGCACTCCACCGAGCTGGACATCACCTCAGACGGAGGATTGATGTCGGCATTCTACAAATACTTCTTCAGGCTCACACTGCCGGTCCTGATAGTGGCCTTCTTGGCCGCCTTTCTGGGCAACGTCGTCCAGGTCGGATTTCTCTTTTCAGCCAAACCGATCACTCCGGATCTGGACAGGCTCGTGCCCCACTTCGGGCGCTTCTTCAAGCGGGCTCTGTTCTCAGGAGAAGCGGCCTTCAATCTCGGGAAGACCTTGATCAAGGTGGTGGCGATCTTCATGATCGCCTTTTTGAACATACGTTCTCAGCTTCCCAAGTTGGTCAACCTGGTCGACATGCATCACATGACCTCCTTCCGGCTGGTGGTCACAACAGCCTTCCGGATTATCGTGGAATCGACGCTGGCGATGTTGGTACTCTCAATTCCCGACTACCTGTTCCAGCGGCGCCAACACAGGGAGTCGTTGAAAATGTCCCGTCAGGAACTCAAGGAAGAGAGGCGGATGTACGAGGGGGATCCGCTGATCAAGAGCCGCCTGCGGGAGCGAATGCGCGATCTTCTGGCCCGCAATATGATGCGCGCCGTACCCCAGGCGGATGTTGTGATTACAAACCCTACGCACTACTCCGTGGCGATTGAGTACGACAGGCTGGTCATGGAAGCACCCATGGTCGTTGCCAAGGGGGTGGATGCCATCGCCTTGAAGATCCGAGAGATCGCCAGGGAGAACGAGGTTGCTCTGGTTGAGAACAAGCCGTTGGCGCGTACCCTCTATCAGGAAGTGGAGATCGGGGATGCGATCCCGGAGAAGTACTACGAAGTGATGGCGATTATCCTGGCCGAGGTATACAGGATGGATCATCGCGAGGGGATAGCATGAGAGAGGAGAGCAGATGGCGGATGTAAGAAGAGTTCAAACGATTACCGGCGGTCGCAGGAGCGATGTCTTCGTAGCGATTGGCGTCATCGCCGTTGTGATCATGCTCATCATCCCTCTTCCCGCTTTTATCCTCGATACGCTGATGTCGGTAAACATCGTGCTGAGCCTGCTCACCATCCTGATCGTGCTCTATACCAGGCATGCTCTTGAGTTCAGCGTGTTTCCTACGTTGCTGCTCATTGCCACGGTCTTTGGACTGGCTCTGAACGTTTCCTCGACACGACTGATCCTTTCCCAGGGAAGCCAGTTTCAGGGCAAGCTGGTTCGTGCCTTCGGCACCTTCGTGGTAGGCGCCAGTGGCCTTGAGGGTTACGTTATCGGGCTGATTATCTTCGTTATTATCATAGCGGTGCAGTTTATCGTCATTACCAAGGGCTCGACCCGGGTTGCCGAGGTTGCCGCCCGCTTCACTTTAGATGCCCTGCCCGGTAAGCAGATGGCTATCGAGGCGGAATACAACTCCGGGCTGATCACGGAGGAGGAAGCTACCCACAAGAAGGCGGAGTTGCAGCGGGAGGCGGATTTTTACGGTGCCATGGATGGTGCGTCCAAGTTTGTGGCCGGCAATGTCAAAGTTGGGATTCTCATCACTCTGATCAATATACTCGGCGGGATGATCGTGGGCATGACGATCCACGGAGAGACCTTTGCCGTTGCCCTGGATACCTACGTGTCCCTGACCATCGGTGATGGGTTGGTCACCCAGTTGCCCGCTCTGCTCATCTCCACCTCTACCGGGGTTATCGTAACCCGGGCGGTCTCGGATGAGTCCTTTGGCCTGGACGTAACCCGGCAGTTCTCGTTTCAGTCGCGGCCCTATCTCATTGCAGGGGGTTTCCTCGGGGTGCTTGCCTTTCTTCCCGGATTTCCCTGGTACGTGCTCTTGCCTCTGGGCGGCATGCTGGCCGGCCTGGGAGTGTCCCTGCGGCGGAAGAAACAGGTTGCCGTGGAGAAGGAGCAGGCCCAGGAGGCAGAGGCCAGAGCCAGGGTTGCTCCCGTGGAGATTTCTCCGGTCGTACCTCTGGATCCTCTTTCCCTCGAGATCGGCTACGGATTGATCCCTCTGGTGGATAAGGACAAGGGAGCGGAGTTGCTGGACAGAATCACTCGTATTCGCAGGGAAGCGGCCCTGGATTTGGGCTTGGTGGTACCTCGCATTCGAATTATCGATAACATGCGCCTGGAACCTTCGGAATACTGTTTCAAGATCAAGGGCGTGGAGGTAGGGCGGGGGGTGATCAAAATGGGCAGCTATCTGGCCATAAACCCGGGGGGAATCAAAGAGCAGCTGGAGGGCGAATCGACAACGGATCCCGCCTTCGCTCTCCCCGCTACCTGGATAGCGGAGTCGGAGCGGGAAAAGGCCGAACGACTGGGCTACACCGTGGTGGATCCGCCCTCGATCATCGCCACCCATCTTACCGAGATCATCAAGGCTCACGCCAACGAGATCCTGGGGCGCCAGGAGGTTCAGTCGATCCTGGATACCCTGAAAAACGACTATCCCACCGTAGTAGAGGAGGTGGGTAAGAGCTTTTCCGTCGGGGAGATTCAGAAGATCCTGCAGGGATTGCTGCGGGAGCAGGTTTCCATACGTAACATCGTGGTTATCCTGGAGACCATGGCCGACTACGGAACGGTGAGCAAAGACACGGCCTTCCTCATCGAGAAGGTCAGACAAGCTCTGGGGAGGCAGATCTGTCTGCACTACAGCGGAGAGTCAAAAAACCTTCATGTGCTGACTCTGGAACCGGGCCTGGAACGGCAGATCATCGAGGCCAGAGTGGACACCGCCGCGGGCCCCACCGCGGCGCTGGAACCTCAGCTGCACCGCAAGTGGATTACCGCCATGACCAATATGGTCCGAACCGTTCAAGAGCAGGGGCATCAGTCGATGATCCTCTGTTCTGAAAGCGCCCGTCCGCTGGTAAAGGGCTCGACCATGCGCGAGATTCCTCATCTTATTGTTCTGTCCGTGCCGGAAATCGTTCCGGAGGTAAAAATTGAATCCCTCGGCGAGATAAGGATCGAAGAATGATCGACAAGGACATGCAGTACTTCACAATCGAGGCGCCCACACCCCGGGAAGCACTGGAACAGATGAAGCGGCGATACGGGCAGGATGCGCGTATTTTGACCCACAAAAGCGTGCGCCGTGGAGGAATGCTGGGGCTGTTCGCCCGGGAGGCGGTGGAAATCACAGGGTATGTGGGCCGAAAACAGAAGCCCCAACCCTCCGCGACGGCTATGGAGGAATCCAGACAGCGCATATTGGCGGACGCCCGCCGGGAGCAATCTCTGCAGCTGATACTCAAAGAGATCGAAGGCTTGAAGACGCACTTGAATCCGGAGAATGGAGACAGGAGAGCTGAGAATCCTCCCGGGCTATCAAGGATTCAGAGCATTCTGCAAGCCAACGAGTTCACCCAGGCGTTCACAGAGGATATTCTCACCCGGATCCGTAAAGAGTTTTCTCTCGAGGATCTGGGCAACTTTCCTGTTCTGCAAACCCAGGTCCTGGATTGGATAGGCGAGCGGATCAAGATCTACCCGCCCGTAAAGATTCCGGAGACGACTGAGGAACGCACCAAGGTGTTTATCGTGGTGGGGCCAACCGGCGTGGGAAAAACCACAACAATCGCCAAACTGGCCGCCGTTTTCGGTGTTGGCGGCCCCAGCTCCTCCTCCCCGAAAGTTCGAATCGTAACGATCGACAACTACCGGATAGCGGCCCTGCGGCAGATCGAGACCTACGCCGAAATCATGAGAATACCGGTGTCCTGCGTGGAAAGCGCCGGAGAGTTCAAGAGTTTCCTGGCAATGGCCGACGGAACCGGATTGATTCTGGTCGATACCATAGGGCGCAGTCCCCGAGATTTGGCGAAATTGGCGGAAATGAAGGATGTTTTGGATGCCGCCGGAACGCAGAGCGAGATTCATCTGGCAATCAGCGCGACCACCAAGGCATCGGATGTTGAAGAGATCCTCAAGACCTTCGAACCGTTCAAGTACAGGGCGATAGTTCTCACAAAGCTCGACGAAACCTTGCGCATCGGGAATATTCTCAGTGTGCTGGGAGCATCCGGAAAGCCGATCTCCTATATCGCCGACGGACAGTCGGTTCCTCAGGATATCGAGCAGGCCTCGGTATTGCGGTTGCTCATGAATTTGGATGGCTTTCACATCAATCGCGAGCGATTGGAGAAGCGTTTCGGCGAGCGGGCCAAAATCAGTGACGCATATTGGAGTTGACAGTGGCAGACCAGGCGGAGAAACTACGAGAGATCATGCGTAACAAAAACTCAGCACCCCAACCGGAGGGAGTCCCCTCACAAAAGGCCGCGCGTATCATTTCCGTTTCCAGTGGCAAGGGGGGAGTCGGAAAAACCAACATCGCCATTAACCTGGCCCTTGCCTACGCCAAGATGGGAAAGAAGGTAATCGTCTTGGATGCGGATCTTGGCCTGGCTAACGTGAATGTCGTGCTCGGCGTAATTCCTCGGTACAATCTCTACCATCTGATACGTCAGCAGAAGCGGATGCGTGATATCATTCTGGATACCTCTTACGGGATTCAGATCGTAGCCGGCGCTAGCGGATTTTCCAAGATCGCAAATCTTTCCGAAGAGGAGAGAAAGGTCTTCATAGAAGAGCTGCACGAGCTGTCCAACGCCGATGTCATCATCATCGATACGAGTGCGGGGGTCTCCAATAATGTACTGACCTTCGTGGCCGCCTCGGACGACGCAATCATCGTGACCACCCCGGAGCCCACCGCTATTACAGACGCCTACGGCATCGTGAAAATCATTGCTACTGAGGTCGACAACCTCGATTTAGGGTTGAAGCTGGTGGTCAACCGCGTCAAATCGGTTACCGAAGGCAGAAAGGTGGCCGAGCGGGTCATCAACATTGCCGGTCAGTTCCTCAACATAAAGCTCGATTACCTCGGATTTGTATACGAGGATGCTGTGGTTCAAAACGCCGTCATCAGACAGAGACCCTTCCTGTCCCTGGATCCGAAGGGCAAGGCTTCGATCTGTATCGACCACATCGTTCGGCGTTTGGAAAATATCGATTTCAAGGAGGGAAGCGGTATTTCGAAATTCTTGAAGAAACTGTTTGGCCCATAACGCCGGTGGGTCTCTTTTAGTGCGCCTTGACGGCGGATTTTATTTACCCTAAGCTTTTTCAGGGGGTAGAGGCAGAGTATCGGAATGATTAATTGGAAAATACCGGCGGGGTTTGCCGGCTTTGCGGCGTTGGTGTCGTTGTTAGCCGGGATCATCGGCGGAAATCCTTTCGGCGTGATCCTGCTCAGGTTGTTTCTGTCAGCCGTGGTCTGTGGCGGAGTGGGCCTGGGCGTCAATCTCATTGTAAACAAATTTCTCCCTGAACTTTCGGCGAATCCCCCGATTCCCCAGCCCGAACCCGGAGAGGAGGTGGATATCGTTATTGACGAGGATATACCTCTGGCCGAGGAGCCTGCCGAACAGATAGAGCCGGCAGAAGAGGCCATGGCAGCGGAAGAGGAAGAGGAAGAGGTTCCGAAGGATGGTGGCGAAGAGGGAGAAGAGTCGGAGGAGGATGTTCTTGCCCTGGAGGAGGTCGATTCCGAGCAACAGACCGTCCCTGAAGAGTTTGTGCCCGGTATTGCGGCCTCGCAGGTGGAAGACTTCGAGAACCTGGATACGCTGCCGGATATCGACGGCTTCACTCCTACCACGGAGGACAGCCCGCCCCCCACAAAAACATCCCGGATGAGTTCTCAGGTAGAAGAGGTGGTGCGGGATCAGGACCCGGAAAATCTTGCTCGGGCGGTACGTACATTTATGAAGAAGGACCAGTAGAGGCAATGCTATGGCTGAAATCATGTTAGACGGTAAGACCGAAGAGGACCTCTGGCGCGCCTACAAGAAAGGTAGAGACACCAAGATCCGTGATTTCTTCGTAAAGCAGTACGCCCCTCTGGTCAAGTACGTTGCCGGAAAGGTAGCTATCGGCATGCCGAATAATGTCGAATTCGACGATCTGGTCGGTTTCGGTGTTTTCGGGTTGTTCGACGCCATAGAGAAGTTCGATCCTGACAAACATGTGAAGTTTAAAACCTATGCGGTTACCCGTATTCGCGGAGCCATTTTTGACGAGCTTCGTACCATAGACTGGGTGCCCAGGTCGGTTCGACAGAAGACTCGCGAGGTGGAGGAGACAATTCGCAAACTGGAAGCTTCCCTTGGAAGGGCAGCTGCGGATGAAGAGATCGCCAAAGCCATGCGGATGAACATAAAGGATTTCCACAATCTGATGTTGAAGATCTCCGGCACCTCGGTGTTATCACTGAACGAGGTTTGGTACAGCGGCGAGGACAACGACAAGATGTCCATTGTGGAGAGTATCGAGAGCCCTTCCTCCTTGAATCCGGACAGCATCGTGGAAAAAGAGGAAGTCAAGAGGATCATCGTCGAGGCGATCAATGAGCTGCCGGAAAAGGAGAAGAAAGTTCTCGTTCTGTACTACTACGAAGATCTGACCTTGAAGGAAATCGGGGAAGTGCTGGAGGTAACCGAATCCCGCATCTCCCAGCTTCACACAAAGGCCATTCTCCGCCTTCGGGCCAAACTCTCCCATATCAAGAAGGGAATTCTATGATAACCCTGGAATCGGTTCGAGAGTATATGCGGGATCAACTCGAGGCGGATCGTAGCACACAGGCGATCAAGGTGAGTGGCGCCAGTGTGGAGGAGGCTCTGGAGAACGCCGCCATTGAGCTGGGTGTTGCGGTGAAAGCTCTGGAGTATGAGATCGTCGAATCCGGGTCGAAGGGCATGCTCGGCCTAGGCCGGAGGGACTGGACCATTCTCGCCTATCCGTCTGCACTGAAAGCCGAAACCGAACGAGTGGCAGCGGCGGAGCAGGAGGCCGGGGCCGGGAAAGAAGAAAAAGTTATCCCGGATAAGGACGGTGAGGTCTTTGTCCGTTTGACCTCCCAAGGTGTATTTTTGAAAGTGACAAAGCCCTCCGGTCGGGGCGCAAAGGCGGCCGAAAGGCGAGCTTTGGAGAAGCTCAGTCTGCGGGGGGTGGCCAACTATGATGGAGGGCTGGTTTCCAAGGCCGTGCGCCACGCCGATGGCGAGTATATCAAGGTTGGTGAATATCAGTTCAATCCGGTGAGCCAGTCCACCATGTCGGTGGATATTGCCGACATGGACATGAAAGCATACATGACCATCTCTGCCCCGGGACCCGGTGGTGCCGATCTGTCCTTCGAGGAGATCAGGGGATTGCTGCAACCCGCCGGTGTCGTTCACGGAATTGATGATGAAGCCATCCGCAGATTCATCGACTATCCGACCTACAATGAAAAAGTGCCGGTGGCAGAAGGTACCAAGCCGCAAAACGGAGCAGACGCTGAGATCATCTACAACTTCAACGTCTATCGGGAAGAGGTGCAGCTGAAAGAGAAAAACGGCCGCGTGGATTTCCGCGAGTTGAATCTTGTGGAAAACGTAGAGGCCGGACAGATCCTGGCTACCAAGAAACCCCCCGAAGAGGGAGTGGCGGGCCGCACCGTGACCGGAAAGAGCCTGCCGGCCAAACCGGGAAAGAATACTCAGATCGAAATCGGTAAGAATGTCAAGCTTTCCGACGACGGTATGAGCGCAATTTCCACGATCAATGGACAGGTGTTGTTGATTGTCGGCAAGATAAACGTAGAGCCTATCTACACGGTGGAGGGAGACGTCAACTTCAAGACCGGAAACATCCTCTTTCTGGGTACCGTTATTGTCAAAGGCAATGTCGAAGACGGGTTCACGGTCAAGGCGGCCGGTAATATCGAAGTGATGGGAAGCGTAGGCAAGTGCACTCTCGATGCGGAAGGGGAAATTATCGTACACCAGGGAATCCTCGGAAAGAACGAGGGCAAGGTCCGGGCGGGGAGCAATCTGGTTGCCAAGTTCATCGAAAACGCCAGGATCGAAGTGGAGGAGAACGTACTGGTCAGCGATGGCATCATTCATTCCTTCGTGGATGCGAACAAGCGGATTCTCTGTCAGGGCAAGCGAGCTTCGATTGTAGGCGGGCGGCTGCGGGCTGCCCATGAGATCCATGCCAAGACCCTCGGGTCGGTGGCGGGCACGGAAACGATCCTGGAGGTGGGAATCGATCCAAAGCGCAAGGAGAAGCTGTCCCAGGCCTTGAGGCGGAAAGAGCAGCTGGAAAAGAGCCTGGAGGAAATGGTACGGAACATAAGTACCCTCGAGAATCTGAAAAAGGTGCAGAGGGAGTTTCCGGAGGAAAAGCAGAAAAATCTTTCGGAGCTCAATGATAAACGATCTGAAATTCTCCAGGAGCTGGAAGAAATCGGCGGGGTGATCAACGAGATCAATACCTATCTGCAATCGATAAAGGTAAGCGGAAAGGTCTCCGCCTCCGACAGAGTCTTTCCGGGTGTGAAGATCTTTATTAAAAATGAAAGCCTGGTCGTCCGCAACGAGTTCAAGAACGTGACCTTCAGTCTTGAAGATAAAGAGATACGGATGATCAAATACGAACCGATAGATCAAGTGTTTTCGCGGAGATTCGCGTATGCCTCTTCTGCCTATTGATCTGCAGATCATGTTCAGCCAGATGAGTCACGTTGGCAAGGAACAGGCAGTGCAGCGGGACCTCCTGCCCCAGTATCAGTTTGTGCAAGGTTCGGAGATGGTTCAGAAGGCGGAGCATGATGACAGTGCCGTGAACCAGTCGCAGCAGCTGGGAGAAGGTCCGGAAAAGGTGAAAGAGCAGGAAGAGAAGGAGAAACGACAGCACTCTCGGGGACAGCGAAAGGGCGAAGGTGGTGAGCCCGATAGGGAAGAGCAGAGACGGATTTTCGAAGATCCGGACCTGGGCCATCATGTAGATCTTGTCGGTTAGGATGCCGATGGAACGCTATATTCTGTACGGCGCTCTGGCCATCGCCGGATATTTCATCGTCTATCTGATTCTCAAGGCCAAAGTGAACAAATCTGTCGATCCCAAAGCAATCCTGGAGTCGATTCGGGAAGAGGTGGATAGGATTATCGTGGAACTCAATTCTACGACGGACAGAAACATCACCCTGCTTGAGGACAAAGTTCAGAGTTTGACGTCCCTGCTGGAGCAGGCGGACAAGAAGATAGGGATCCTGAAAAGGGAAATCGAGAAGCACGAACTAAGCGGCAAGGTGTATTCGGAGCTGGCTCGTAGCGGGCAGCGGGTTCAGCAACCGGAGGAACAAGATCGCCGTACTCAGGTCTTAAACCTGCACAGGCAGGGGATTTCAGCCTCGGCGATTGCCAAGCGCCTGGGGATCACGCTTGCAGAGATCGAGCTGATACTAAGCCTTGCATCCCAGGCAAGTACAGGTGAGCGAGAGTAGGTCAGCGGAACAAGGTGGGCGATGGGAGAGAAGTACGTAGTTTTTCGCGTGGGAGAAGGCCATTACTCGATACCTCTTGAAGAAGTCTCTCAGATCATGCGCTATGAGAATGTGAGAGATGTTCCCACCACCCCTTCGTTTGTCGACGGTGTGATCAACGTCGGCGGGGATGTGGTTCCGATAGTAAATCTACGGACCCGCTTCTCCCTGGAGAGTACCGAAGTTTCCAGGAAAAACCGGATTATTATCGTGCAAAAGCAGGATATCCGCTACGGTGTACTGGTAGACAGTGTGCGGGAGATCCTGGATCTGGACCAGGATAGTGTCGCTGCGGAGGCGGCATCCGTATTCGGCATGAAACCGGAGTTCGTCCGCGGGATCGCGAAAATCCAGGATTATCTGCTCGTGTTGCTGGATATTTTTAAAATTCTCTCGGTCTCACCGGAAATACCGATCAAGGAGTAGTGCAACAGGTGTCATTTACCGGTCTGGATGACAAGAAACTCCTGCGGGCCTTTCTCGAAGAATCCGAAGAGTTGGTGGAAAAGCTCAACGACAACCTCCTGCAGCTGGAAAAGGAGGCAGGGAATGCGGATTCGATAAACGAAGTTTTCCGCCTCACCCATTCTCTGAAATCAGAGTCGGCCCTGCTCGGATTTACCCACCTGAGCGAGCTTGCGCACAGACTGGAAGATGTATTTGATAGCATCCGTGCTGAAACCCTCACGCTTTCCAGACCTCTTATGGATGCCATCTTTAGCGCAGCGGACCTGATCCACGAGATCATCTCGAGGATCTCCATCGGCCAGATCGACACCCAGATCGAGACCCGAACAGTAATAGAGGAGTTGGCGCAGCTGGCCGGGCTGGAACCGGAAGCTGCGCCCGAGGAGCCCTCACAAGCATCTTCAACCGGTAACGATGCCTCCGACAGCGGACAGCTGCCGCTCAAGCCTTTTCAGCGATCCCAAATAATCGAAGCTCGTGAACGGGGAGAGAAGATCTACATGCTGCATATTAGAGTCTCCGAGGAGGCGGAGATCAAGTACCCCAGAGCATACCTGGTGTTCAACAATTTGGAATTGATTACGAACGTCATCCAGACATCTCCGGCAATGACAATCCCCCAAGAGGATCGGCTGTACGAACGGCTCTCCATTTTACTGTCCTCTGAGTTGCCGGCAGAGAGAATCACCGCTGCCTGTGCCGTGGACCTGATCGAGGAGCCTCAGTTGGAAGCGCTCGATCAGGCACGGATCGATGAGCTGTTGAGCAGCAGTGAGACGGGAGAACAGGTCACGCTGCGTACTTCCCGTTCCGGGCGCTCTGCGCGTATCGAGAGCACTTCGGTGCGGGTGGACACAAACAAGTTGAATGAAATTTGGCAGCTGGTCGGAGAGCTGACTATCTACAAAGCCCAGTTGTCGCAGTTGCATGATCGCCTTTCCCGTCAACGGGGAAACGAATCGATCAAGGGGGAAGTGGAGCGGGCTTCGGATTCATTGGAGAGGATTACAGCGGAGATGCAGCAGGCAATCATGGGAACCAGGATGGTACCGATCGCCGTTTTGTTCAACAAATTCCCGCGCCTGGTACGTGATCTTTCGCGGAAGCTCGGTAAGAATGTGGAGCTGGAGATCCACGGCAAAGACACCGAAATAGACAGGACCATCGTTGAGGTGCTTTCCGATCCCTTGACGCACATTATACGCAATTCCCTTGACCACGGGCTGGAGGAACCGGAGGAGAGAAGACAGAGGAACAAAGCGGAGGCAGGCCGGATTTCGATCAGTGCGCAACAGCAGGGTGGAAAAATCGTCATCGAGGTTTCCGATGACGGGCGGGGACTGGACGTAGGTAAGATACGGAAGAAGGCCGGGATAGCTGCGGATGTCAGTGACGAGGAAGCGGTGCAGTATATCTTCTCCCCGGGTTTCAGTACCAAAGAAGGTGTGACGGACCTCTCCGGCCGGGGCGTTGGTATGGATGTTGTGGCTACCCGCATTCGGGAGGATTTGAAGGGCGAAGTGGAAGTACGCAGCGAATCCGGAAGCGGTACGCTGATCCGGATTCTCCTGCCCCTAACCTTAACAATTCTCCATTCCCTGGTGATCTCCTGTGCCGGATACTACTACGCCATTCCGGTTCAGGATATCAAGGAAACCGTGAAGGTTTCCGCACAGAATATCGGCATCGAAGGAGCGAGCGAGTACTACGACTACGAGGGGAAAAAGGTCGCGTTGCTACGTCTGGATTCCGTGCTTTTCGGGCCTACGGATGAGAACACCCCGGCGGCGCAAGAGAACAACGGTGTTGTGGTTGAACAGAGGCGGGGAAGTGTATGTCTCCTGGTGGACGAACTGGTCGAAGAGGAAGATCTGGTCATCAAACCCATCTCCGACCTGCTCAATCATCGGCGGCTGTTTTCCGGCGTAACCGTGCTGGGGGATGGGCGAATTATCTTCATTCTCGATACGGCGAGAATCATTGAGATTATCGAATCAGGAGGTTTTGATGCCATTTAGAGTTCTGCTCGCCGACGATCTGTATTTCATGCGCATGGTGCAGAAAGAGGTGCTGGAGTCGAAGGGATTTCAGATCGTAGGGGAAGCGTCAACCGGAACTGAGGCGATTGCCAAGTATAAGGAGCTGCGTCCGGATATCGTGGTCCTGGATATTACCATGCCGGAGATGAACGGTTTGGAGGCCATGAAAAGAATTTTCGCCCTGGATCCGGATGCCAAGATCATTATCTGTTCAGCCATAGGGCAGCAGAATCTTATCGTAAATGCGATCAACTCGGGGATTAAAGATTTCATTGTCAAACCCTTCAAACCCGAACGTCTTCTCTCGGCGATCAACAAGGCTTTGCAGGGATAAAAAAACGGTATGCCTGGACGTCAGAAAGCATACCGTATAAGAGGGACGAATATCGAACCCTCATTGATTTTCTTCGGCTGACTGCAAAGGAACTTTAGCAGGTTTTGCTGTAGTCCTTTAGGGCCTTAGAGCCTCTCGAGGCATTTCTCCAGGAGCTTGCTGTGGTAAGAGGCGGAAGCCTCGAGGTTCCGGTAGAGGTCGCGGGAGGTGGCCAGAACCTGATTGAAATCACCGCCCCCTTCGGGGTTTTCCAAGATATCGTGGATCAGGGGTTGAAAGAGGAAAGCGGCGATCTGGCGGGATGCCAGGGCCATGATCTGCTGATCCACCTCGGCCAGGACCGGTACCAATTCACCAGCCCCTGCGCCGCTGTTCGACAGGGCCGCACCCCTGGCCGCAAGGTCTGTCAGCTGTTCCAGCTCATCGGCGAGATCCCTCATGCTTTGGACAACCAGATCCGTTCGTTGTTTTTCAACCATCTGCCTGCCCCTCTTGCGCAGTTGCCCAAGGCAGGCATCTATACGCTTGCGGATCGGCGGTAATCGCAGCAGTTCCTGGGGCCGCAGGTGTTCCATTCCCTCGATGGCGATTCCCTGCGCCGCCAGGGAGTAGGTCGGGGAACCGTCGCGTTCCTGCTGTTGCCTGATCTGGTTTTCGAACCAGGATTTGTAGATCAACATGCGCCGATCGGTCAGAGTTAAACCGCCGGCGTAGTTTTTGAGGGCCGTCGGTTGAGCCTGGTGCAGATAATCGAAGTTCATACGTTCAGCCGTGTGAAATCTGGTGGAGTGCCCGTGCATGGACTCCTCGAAGAACGCACCCCTGGCATGGGTCCGCTTGCCCGGAAATCCCAGATCCAGCCCGGCCATATAGATCGGGGAGCAGCCCAGGAAACGGCAAAGATCCCAGGCCGTCGTGGCCACAGAACCGCCGGCACCGATCAGCCCACGCTTGCCTATGAGCTCTTCGATGTAGGTTCCCAGAGGAAAGAAGGATGATACGTAGTAGGTCTCATCCTCGCGGCTGTTTGCCAGGCGGAAAATCCGGGGGTGAGCCGAGGATTCGGATACGAGCAGCGTTCCGGAGCTGGGAAGCCAATCCAGGTGACGGCTATTCCAGTACTGCGGATCCACAGTTACCAGAAAATCCGGTTCGACTCCCTGGTATCTGCAGAAACGGTAGGAGGTATCCACCGCTACGATCAGACAGCGACGCCGGAGCTCTTTCAGATCAGGTATCACCTCGTCCAGGGAAGGACCTGCGGCCAATACCAGGGCCGGGAAATCGCTGAAGCGTTTCTCCCCTGCACGTATTCCGGGGCTGGTAATGAAAGTCCCGAGATTGCTCAGCAGATTGCGAACCCACAAATCTCCGAAGCGCCTGAGGGTGTTGATGTTGACGTTTCGCCTGTCCAAAACCGAACAGAGCAATGTTTCGATTCGGCGGTAGTAGCTGCCGGCCTGTACACCGGGGAGTCGGAAAATCGATAGCTTCGAGAGGGGCAGCTGTTCCAACCGCTCCATAACCGCCTGTGCTTTTTCTCCGATACACCAGGTGATATTTGGATTGGCGAGAACCGTCCTAAGATCCCGAGCCGCCAGAGCCTGGCGGAACCGCCCCGGGTGCTCTTCGATGACGATCATCGGCTTGCCCGGATGGGTTTTGCTGAACGCTTGCGTTAAATAGCCCAGACCGAAGCCCAGCACGGCGGCGGCCGAGGGTGCGGCAATCGCCCCTTTCGCCACGATTCGGCGGGCCTCCTTTACCGGATCGTAGCGGGAGTGCAGATAGGCGCCCTGCAGTCTGGCCGTGGGATATCCCGAGGGCGTTTGTGAAACTTCAAGGGCCGTTGCATCCTCTGGTGCATCCAGGCCCAAGGTCTTCAGCTGCGGATGTTGATTGCAGAAGACCTCGAGATTGGCCGCGGTATGATCTGTCATTCCAGGTACAGCTCGATAATCATGCCGGGTTTCAGAGCAGTTCCCGGGGCCGGGTTCTGAGCCACGACGTATCCCTCCCCCTTCATACGTACGTCGAAATCCCCCTGTTTGAACAGCGGCAGCAGCAACCGCTTCGGCATTCCAAGAAGCTCGGGCATTTCGGAGTCCACCTTGAGCGGTTCCGGAACTCTGATGCGTATGCTTCCCGAATGCTGCACAACGGTAGCCGCGCTTCGTGTAATACCGAGATAGTCAACCAGCCACTCCGCGGTTTGCTTGAACACCGGAGCGGCGATCTGACTTCCGTAGTAGGCAGCTCCCTTGGGGTAATCGACTGCTACGTAGATAATAAGTTGGGGATCCTCTGTCGGGAGGATGCCCAGATACGAGGCCACGAAGTGCTTTTCCGAGTACTCTCCGGTTTCACGGTCCAGTACCTGCGCTGTTCCCGTCTTCGCCGAAACCCGAACACCCTCCACCCGCCCCCGCCGGGCGGTACCGCCATCCTGAGTAGCTGTTTCCATCATTTCGAGAACCTGTTGGGCGGTTTCCGGTGAAAGAACTTCCCGAAGCGGCTCCCTGTCCTGATCTCGGATCGTCTCTCCCTGGGGGGAGACGACCTTTCGTATGATGTGGGGCTTCAAGATCAATCCCCTGTTGGCGAACACGGTGGCTGCCTGCAGAATCTGCAGGGAGGAAACCGACACCTCCTGACCAAAGGCGATCGTTGCCTTGCTGCGTGCCGACCAACGGACCGGATCGGCCAGGATGCCCGCACTTTCGCCGGGAAGCGGCAGCTCCGTCGGCTTGCCAAAGCCGAAGAGTACCAGCATCTTGTGAAACTCTTCCTCCCCTACCTTCTCGGAGGCCAGCCCGGCGCCGACGTTGCAGGAGTACTTCAGGATCTTCTGGGCCGTGACCCATCCGTGGCTGGCCAAGTCCGTGATCTCGATCATCTGGCCGTCGGGAAGCTCCATCTGGTAGACGCCCCCGCAAAAGAACTCCTCCTCGGTATCGATCCCTCCGAGCTGGAGAAAAGAGGATATCGAGAAGATCTTGAAAACGGAGCCCGGTTCAAAGGCTTGCACCAGCGGAAGATTTTTCAAGGAATTGTTGTCGAAGCGATTGTACTCGTTGGGATCAAAGTTGGGGATTCCGCAGTAACCGAGGATCTGGCCGGTATCTGCCTCCATTACCAGAATATATACCGCGTCTGCGTCATTGTCTTCGTAGGCTTCGCGGGCGTATTCTTCGATCACCTGTTGGATATTGATATCCAGGGTAAGGAATACCTGGTTACCGAGCACCTCCCTCTGCTCCTGAACCGTGCTCACCGCCTGAGGGGAGAGCACGTTGTTGAAGGTATACTCGATTCCGTCCAACCCGATGTTGTCGACCCCTACGTAGCCTATGACGTGAGAAGCCAGGGTCTGTTCCGGGTAGTTGCGCCCGAACTCCGGAACCAGATTGATGCCGGCCAGTTTTCCCTCTTCTTTCAGGCCCTGGATCTCCACCGACTCAGTGGGCGTTATTTTACGTTTGATGAACACAAAGCCTGTATTGTTTTCCAGGCGGGTGCGGATGCTGTCGTAGGGGACCTCGAGGATCCGGGCCAACAGCTCCGCGGACTCCGTCGGGTTCGCAACATCAGGTATCCAGGCGGCAACCGAGTCCAGCCGGGTGGAGATGGCCAGGATCTTCCCGTTTCTATCGAGAATCGGGCCGCGCTCGACCACCGGGAGGGTAATTGAATCCGGCGCATCGCTTCGGGGTGTGAAAATCATCAGTTGCATCAGCCTGCCTAGGATCAACAGAACCAATGCGGCTAGAAATAGAATGAAGAAGTACAACCTTCTTCGTTCTTTGGTGTTGTTCATGTCACTGGGATGGATTAGCTCCCAAGGTGTAGAATTCTCGCCCTTTTTTCGCCCTTTCATCATAATATGGCACGCATTTAATGTCGATATTACGATTGTAGGC
>CAZFMD010000053.1:12950-16590 GCA_964520025.1 uncultured Spirochaetaceae bacterium | reverse complement strand
AATATTCGCTTACACTATTCGCCGGGATGAACTACTATTAGCCTGTAAGGTTTGCGAGGCTGGAGAAGCTCATGATTGCGGTGAATCACCTGACCAAGCTGTACAGAAACGGTCGGGGTGTTCGGGATCTCAATTTTACGGTCAAAGAGGGTGAGGTCTTCGGATATCTGGGCCCCAACGGAGCGGGAAAAACCACCACAATCCGAAACCTCATGGGCTTTCTCCGCCCCGATTCGGGTGCCTGCTCCATCAATGGACTGGACTGCTGGGGGCAAAGCGCGGGCATTCAAAGGGCCGTGGGCTACATCCCCGGGGAAATCGCGTTTTTCGACAGCATGACTGGGAGCGCGTTTCTGGATTTCCTCGGTGACATGAGAGGGGCAGAGGATCGAAGCCGCGCTGCCACGCTCCTGGAGCTCTTTCAACTGGATCCATCCGAGAGAATCGGGGAGATGTCGAAAGGAACGAAGCAGAAACTGGCCATCCTGGCAGCCTGTATGCACGATCCGCCGATCTTGGTTTTCGATGAACCCTCCGCAGGATTGGACCCGCTGATGCAGGATGTGTTTGTACGGTTCATCCTGGAAGAGAAAAAACGAGGCAAGACAGTCTTTATCAGCTCTCACAACTTCGACGAGATCAACCGTACCTGCGACCGGGCGGGAATTATCCGGGAGGGATTTCTGGTAGATGTCCAGGATGTCCTCGCACTGAACGAAAAGCAACGCAGGCAGTTTATCATTACTCTCAGCCGCGAAGGGGATGTCGAAAAACTGCGGAACTCCTCATTGAACATTCTCAAGATCGACGGCCGCAGGATGGAGATAGCGGTTCAGGGCAATCCGGACCGGTTCATCAAGACCATCTCCCGGGTTTCTGTCGAGGATATCGAGTTGCAGCCCATGGCTTTGGAACGGGTGTTCATGCAGTACTACGGCCCGGAGGTGAGGTAGATGAGCCTTCCGCTCTTCAAATTCTCGTTGAAATCGAACTGGCTGATTCTGCTCATCTTCACCGTCTTAATGGTGGGTTACCTCTTCCTGATTCTTTCCATGTATGACGAGGAAATCGTCCAGACCCTCGAGGCCATCGTGGAAATGTACCCGCCGGGAATGCTGGCCGCCGTGGGTATGGATAGAATTCCCGCAGATCTTACCGATTTTGCAGCCAGCTACTTCTACGATTTTCTCGTCCAGCTGTTGTTGCTGGTTCACGTGATCATCCTTCCCATTCGGTTGGTGGTGAAGCATGTGGATAACGGCTCGATGTCCTACCTGCTTTGCACTCCCAACAGCAGGGTGAAAATCGCCGCTACCCAGGCGGGGTATATGGTAGTGCACCTCGGCATCATGATGGTTGCCTTAACCGGTTTGGCCGTAGCATTCTCGCAGGCGCTCTCACCGGGTGCGCTGGATATCCCGGCGTTCCTGTCGTTGAACCTGGCTACCTACTTGACCGCCCTGGCCATGGCATCGATTGTTTTTCTCTTTTCCTGTACCTGGAACTCCACGATGTATGCCGCTGCCGCCGGCTCCGCAGCACTTGTCCTGTTCTTTGTGCTCAGCACGATCGGCCGCTTCGGTCATCATCAGGGCGTGTATGGGATTATCTCATCGATTTCCATCTTCCGGCTTCTTCAGGCTCGTTCAATCATAAGCGGCCAGATCAATATGTGGGTCAACGACCTGATACTCCTGTTGATTATCTCAGGTTTTGTCGGAGCGGGAATTACTGTGTTCAAGCGAAAGGATCTACCGTTCTGAGCAGCGGATCTCCTTGATCCAGGCTGCCCCACAGCTGCTCCCCGGCGGCTCTGCAGCCCCCCTGACATTCGTTGAACTGTTCACATCCTGCGCAGATCTTGGGAACGGTTTGGGCAAATCTCCTCAGATAGGGGCTGCGAAAAATCTGTTCGAGAGGCGTGCTGTGGATATTTCCCAAGATAGTGGGGGAATGGTTGCACAACCGAATGTTCCCGAGTGCATCCAGGGCCACCGGGCGCTGCTCTATCCGGGGACTGCAGGAAACCGTCTGGATATGAGGATAGTCTTTCGGATCGAGGATGCAGAAGGGGGTGCATACATTGGCGGAGATCGAGAGGTGATCTTCTTCGGCTTTTCTATCGGCCAGGGAAAAAGCGCGACGAAGTTCCTGCTTGGACAAGGACAGGCGCCGCCATTGACCTATTCCCCTGCCGCCGACATTGAAACGGTTGAGCATGATCCGGGTGATGCCTCGTTCCTTCAGGAAGTCCAGGGTTTGCCCCAGGTCCGGGAAGTTGATTTTGGTGAGAACAATGACCGCCACCAGGGGAATATCCAGCTCCCGGAGTATGTCGATCGATTCTGTGACCTTCCGCCAGGATCCGGGAGAGCATGTGAGCCGGTCATGAACTTCGGAGTGCACGGAGAGCAGAGGCAGCTCGAACATCCCGACCCCGATTTCCTCGAGTGACCGATAGTCTTCTGCGCTTGCACAGGTGCCATTGGTGATGACGGTGACGCTCTTGCCCCTCATGCGGCAGGCGAGCACCAGTTCCAGAAACCGTTCGCTGAGAAACGGTTCTCCCCCGCTGAAGGTTACATGCGATACCTCGGCCTGGCGGAACAGGGACTTCAAAGTGCCCAGGGTTTGACGAAATCCAGCCGAGCCCCACTCAGAATCACCCGGACGCTTCCAGATATTGTAACAGTACAGACAGTCCTGGTTGCATTCGCTGGTGGACTCGAATACCACGAAGGGCAGCCGGGTGTTACTCATTCACCTTTGATGATCAGTTGGTAGCGCCCGATGTTATTGACCTGATCGACTGTTATCGTCTCAGGCAAATCTGCAATTCGTCCCCAGACGATGAGAAGCGTATAGGTGGTGCCGCCGGAGACCCTGGCGGGATCGATCGTGATGACCACCGTCTCCTCCGGCGAATTCATCCTCTGATCCGAGGGGGTGACGGCTCCCCATTGAACTACGCGATCACCGGCCAAAATTATGAACGAAAATGTCTCATGCTCTCCATAGCGGATCTGGGCCTCGATTGTATTGGATTGCCCCAGATCCACTTCCAGAGTGCTGGCCTCTGCATAAGCCGAATCCACGGCAAACTCAGGTGGAGCTCTCTCGTAACAGCTGGAACTGGGCCAGGCGCCCTGCACCGCCAGGCCCTGGAGGGCGAGTATCAAACCGCCGATGCGCAGCTTCTTGCGCAGGATCGAGTCATTGCCCTTTGCGATTTCCAGGATGATCGACAGAACGATGAAAACGATACTCAGGCCGAGCAATGCGATCGGGATCACCAGGTACTTGCGAAGCAATTCTACCATGGATCTGCCCTCCCTCTCCAAAGTATAGGCCAATAAACTCCGAATGCAACCGTTGTCGCACGGGGTAGTTCGCTTACTGTTTTGCTCTGATCATCGACAGCGCCGAGAGAAACAGCACGGCCACGATGAGAGCGATCGAGCGGGCGGCCCAGACGAGGATTCTGAACAGGGCGCTGAACAAACTCATGATCATCCCTTCCTGTTACATATCAGCAATACTCGTGCCAAAAGCCCGAATAAGACTAACTGTCTGTCATGGAAATATTTACTAAGATAATCGATATTTCAATCCGTATCAACCTATGGGCGGAGGAGATTTC
>CAZFMD010000053.1:0-12850 GCA_964520025.1 uncultured Spirochaetaceae bacterium | reverse complement strand
TTACTAAGATAATCGATATTTCAATCCGTATCAACCTATGGGCGGAGGAGATTTCATCGCCCGGGCCAGGAGTCTGTTCCACCGGGTTTTTAAGGATCCTCATTGGGTGAAAAGGCCTGTCTACTAAACCAGACAAAACCGCCGGTTTCCGCGGGAACTTGGACCACCATTACAGATAATTCTATTGAAAGTAGATAGTTACAAGCTTTTTTTCCGTGTCACGTGGGTTTGGTACGGGAAATGCTTTATTATCAGTGTTCTGGGATGCGACAGCAGGAGGCTGAGATGATGAAGGTCGAACGTACAGCCGGTCCCCTTGAAAAATCCGGTTTCGGTGCCAGCGGAGTATCTGGATGTGCCAATTATAAAAAAGTAGGCGCCGAAACCTTTACATATACTCCTACCAACCTACCCCTCTTCGGGCCTGCCGGCGACGCAGTGGCTTTCTGATGCCGGCACCCCCCGCCACACTCTTACGTGGGGCTGTCTGACAAGCAGACAGCCCCTTTTCTATGGATTTCCGCGGTTCTTCCATGGCCGCGGCCTTGGCCGGGGGCAGCGGCCGGGAGCAGCGGCGGAATCAGCTGTTGGCGCCGAATGGTTCGTAGGTCCCGCCGACCTTACGGATCACCGGATCGTCCAGATAGTGATTGCTGCCGTACACCGCGTCGTGTTTGGTCGTCGCCTTGTCCCGGGCGATTTTGAAGGCTTCAAGCTCGACATCTTTTTCGGTCGCGCCTATAAGGGTCGATTCTATCTTGACCTGAGTGTTGAAGGGACAACCCTGGTGCCGGCAGCGAACAGAAAAAACACCGTTCTTCAACCTGTAAGCCATTTCTTACCTCCGAATGGTGGTTCTTCCTAGACTATCGGCGGAACTGTTGTTGGATATCAGGACAGACTTGCCGCCAGTCTCTGCACTCCCGCTTTGAGTTCTTCGGGCCCGTGGTAGGAGAAGCTCAGACGCAGACGGTCCCGCAGCCCTCCTTCGGCCGAAAAGGCCGAACCCGGCACGAAGGAGGTCCTGTGCTTCCTGGCGGCGTTGAGCAGGGTTGCGCTGTCCCGGCCGTCGGTCAGCCGCAACCAGAAGAAGAATCCCCCTCCGGGCTGTGAAAACTCGACCATGCCGCCGAGGCTGTCCCGGATGGCCTCACTCATCGCCTGCAGGCGGCGGCCGTACTCCCCGCGCAGTTGCTGGAGATGGGCATCCAGCATGCCCGTCTGGATCGCGCTCAACACCAGGGCGGAGACAAAGGGATTCAAGCCGCCGCCGCTGTCCAGCAATCCGCATTCGGCCAGAGGGCGCAGGAGCCGGGGGGAGCCCTGCACCCATCCCAAACGCAGGCCGGGAGCCAGTATCTTGGAGAAAGACCCCAGCGAGAGAATCGTACCCTCCCGGATGAAAGCGGCCAGGGGAGGGGGCGCTTGCTCCCCGTAACTCAGCAGGTGGTATACCTCATCGGCCACGATCAGGAATCTGTTCTCCCGGCTCAGTTCGACCAGGCGCCGCCGCCTGCCCTGAGGCAAGGTGGCTCCCGAAGGATTCTGGTGCGTCGGCACCGTGTAAAGGAATACCGGGTGCAGGTTACGCAGTTGCTCCTCGAGAGCATGGATCAGCAATCCTTCCTCATCGGTAGGCACGCTGAGGATGCGGAGGCGATGATCCCGGAAGATGCGCAGGGCGAGAAAGAAGGTGGGCTCTTCGACCAGCACCACATCCCCCGGTTTCGTGTAGAGGCTGCAGAACAGGTCCAGAGCCTGAGAAGCACCCCCGGAGATGAACAGCTGTTGTTCCCGGGCCTTCCGCCCGTAGTGACGGCTCAAGAAATCGGCCAGGGCGGCTCGGAAGTATCCGTCCCCGGGTTCGTAGCCGTACTGGAGATAGGAGGTGAAATCCGTCGACAATCTCTGCTCCGCGGCCCGGCGGATAAGATCGAGGGGCAGGAGGGAAGGGGAGGGATGACCTATGGCCAGGTCGATCATCCCGGGGGAGGTGTCGGCCTGGGTGGTACGGGTCGTTGTCTCCGCGCTCACATATCCTCAATGGGAGTGGGGATCATCTGCTGCTGGCTGCCGTCTGAGCTCATACGGTACAATTCGAATGAGCCGCCGCGGTCCGAGGTGAAGACGATCTTGCCGCCGTCCGGGGACCAGCTGGGAGCCGCATCCACGGCCGAGTTGTCCGTCAACTTCCTGAGACCGGTGCCGTCGGCGTTCATGACGAAGATCTCCGGATCGCCGTCATGGGTGGAGATGAAGGCTATCTTCA
Source organism: uncultured Spirochaetaceae bacterium (assembly GCA_964520025.1). Lineage (GTDB taxonomy): Bacteria > Spirochaetota > Spirochaetia > SZUA-6 > DRHE01 > JAFGQJ01. Next base: position 10,581 of record CAZFMD010000053.1, on the reverse strand, counting down.
GTCCGTCCGGGCTGTACACCGGGTCGGTTTTCACGGTCTGCTGCTGCTGACCCATCATGTTCGGAAAACATCCGCTCACCGCTGCCGCGGCCAGCACGACGATCAGCACGGCACAGATCCGCTTGATTGTACCTTTTCTATCTATTGAGATCATGAGCTCCTCCTGGAAATCGGCTTGTGCCTCGATTCGCTCACCCAGAGTAGCAGTAAATGCAGGGTCGGTCAAACAGAGCCGGCGTCCGTGGTTTCGGCGGCCAGCCGCGCCTGCTCCCAACCCAGGATTGCCTTTTTACGCAAAGTCCCGTAACGGTAGTTGCCGAAGGCTCCTGTGCTCAGGATAACCCTGTGACAGGGGATGAGGTAGGCGACCGGATTGGCCCCCACCGCCGTGCCTACGGCTCTGCTGGCAAGAGGATTTCCGATCGCCGCCGCCAGCAGGTGATAGCTGGTCACGCTACCGGGGGGAATACGCAGCAGGGCTTCCCAGACCTTGATCTGGAAATTCGTGCCTTTGAGCAGCAGGGGGATGGGGGCGTGATCCTCCTCTGCAGGGGAAGAGAATACCAGCCGGCTCATGGCAGCGGTGCGCTTGAGGTTCTCGACAAACCGGGCCTTGGGCCAGCGGCGGCGCAGCTCCCGCAGGGAGCGTTCAGGGTCCGCCTCATCCACAAAGGACAGACCGCACAAGCCCCGATCCGTCACGGCCAGCAGGCACCGTCCGAAGCGGCTGGGATGCAACCCGTAGGCGATCTCCAGCCCCCAGCCCAAAGCTCGGTACTCACCGGGAGTCACAGCATCCACGGCCACGAACAGATCGTGGAGGCGGCTCGGGCTGGACAGTCCGGTCCGGTAGGCGGTATCCAGCTGTGAACCGTGCTCTTTCAGCAATCGCTTGGCATGCGCCAGGGTGAGGAACTGCAGGAAGCGTTTGGGACTGACTCCGGCCCAGCGGGTAAACAGGCGCTGGAAGTGGTAGGGGCTGAGGTGAACCTGCTGGGCCAGTTCTTCGAGATCGGGTTGATCGAGTGTGTGATCCTCGATATACCGTATGGCCTTCTCGATGCGTCGGTAATCGTCATTCATGGTTAGTCTTCTCCCTCAGGCCGATAGTATGGCTTGGGAAGGGAGAACACAATCCGAATCTTGCTGTCTTTCAGAACAACTTGTACACCGCCTGGTTGCACATCTCGTAGAAACCGGTGGCATCCTCGGCAGCATCGATGCTGGAGCCGATGATCTCGGCGGTTTCAACGCTGATCAGCTTGATGTTGAGGTAGTACTGTTTGCCCACGTAGCTGATGCTGCCGATGACGATGATGTCGGCCCCGGAGAGCTTGCCGATCTCCACGGCGGTGCTCTCATCGGTCAGGTCGCTGGCTTGAAACTCGTACTCCGTGACGATCTTGGCGATGTTCTGTCGATCCACCACACGCACCTTGCCCACGTTGACGAAGGCGTTTTCGATGAACACCATGACACCGCCGGCCGTTTCATCATCAATGTTCTTGGTCCCACTGGTGATCCCCACAACGGCCAGCTTCTTGTCCTGGATCATGCCGAGTTTCTTGTAGTACTCGCTCTCGAAGCGGGTTTCGGCGGTGGTGCCCGCTGCCTCCGCTACCCTCTCCTCCTGCCAGCCGAGCTGTTCCAGGCGTTCATCAAAGGAGGGGATCGGGCGGCCCCGGGCAAATCCGGCGGCGATTCCGATCTCCTGGGGTTCGACGAAACCATTGCCGTTTTCATCGAGTTTTCCGTCCAGCCGGAACTCGGGATTCACCGGGTGGGGCCTCAGATACATCTCCCATCCTTCCAGCAACTCTTCCCGGCTCACAGTACCGTTGCGGTCGAAATCCAGCAGCGACCACCAACGGCCCGGAGCAGTGGGACGCTCCGGTTGCTGCAGGAACTGGAGCACGGTGCGGATTTCATCCTCATCCACCTCGTTGTCCCCGTTCAGATCGATCAGCTCATCCACGGGGGTCTCCACGGGCAGGGCCCGGGCCATCTCTTCCCTCTCCTCGGTGATCACGTTGCCGGCTCGCCGGGCGCGGATTATTTCGATCTCCTCCACGCGGCCGTTTCCGTTGAAGTCGATCCTGCGGTCGAACTCGCTGCGTACGGGGTGGGGTTCCTCCAGGGCGCCCATGGCCATTTCGTTCTCCTCGGGCTCGACGAAGCCGTTGCCGTTCAGATCGGATAGCTCATCCAGGGCGCTTCGCACCGCCCAGCGTTCCTGCCGATCCTCCGGCGCCTCTATCCAGGTGATCGCGGCAACCCAGAAGATCCGGTGGTAGAACTCCCCCATCTCCTCCATTTCCACGTGCCCGTCCCTGTTCCGGTCCAGACGCTCGTCCAGCGGTCCTTCCACCGGATGGGGTTCCCGAAAACCCGGGTCGGTGAAGATCCTCCCCAGAACCATCTCGATCTCCTCCTCGTCGAGCCTTCCGTTGTTGTTCGTATCCACGAACCTCCCGGCCACCTCCGGTTCGGCCTCCAATAGGCGGGCAATCGCCGCTTCCATGAACTCCATCTGGGCCTGCTCGATCTCCGGCACGGCAAGATGGCCGTCGCGGTTTCGGTCGTAGTAGGCCTCCAGGGGACTCTGAACCGGCCGTCCCGGGAAGCTGGTCACCATCTCCTGAACCACCATGACCAGATCTCCCTCCTCCGGTGGATCCAGGCGCCCGTCCCGGTTCAGATCCACGTAGGCGAATACCCCCTCTTTGCTGGCGGCAGCTGCGTATCCTTCCACCGACTCCAGGGGCATCAGGGCGGCGATGGCAAAAACCCGCCGTGCGAACAGCTCGAACTCCTGCTCGTCTGCGAAACCGTCCCGATTTCGATCGACCCGCTGCTCGATCGGTCCCATGGCCTCCCGGGGTTCTCGAGACTCCGGCACGAATATCAGATCCTTCATCGGCATGACTTCCCAGAGGCTGAGCCACTCATCCTCGTTTAAATCGAACAGACGGGCGATATCCGGATCGTAATGATAGAGCCGGCGCAGCTGCTCCACGACGATGGTGCCCCGGGCCAGGATCATCTCCGGGTGGCTGATCTCCCCGTCCCTGTCCAGGTCGAAGAACTCATCCGCAGGCGTGCGTATGGGGTGCGGCTCCATCATCAGCTCCCGCACAGATACCAGGAACTCCTCCAGCTCCGGGGGCTCCAGGATGCCGTTGCCGTTTCCGTCAGCCCAGGCCTGGAACTCGCTGGCCACCCGGGGAGGCTCCCGATCTTCGGGCCCCAACTCGGCCATCCCCTCTGGACGCAGTTCGGCACGCAGGTCGATCACCTGGTGCATGATGGCCCAGCGTCCCTCCCGGCGCACGAACTCGAAATGCTCGACGAAGAAGATCCGGGGACCCTCCACATCGTAGTGATAGGCAGCCGAGTCTCCGTGGAACTCCCGCTCCAGTCCCATGTAGTTGAGCTCTCCAAGCCCTTCCGAGCGTTCGAAAACATCAATCTGCTGTTCCCGGATCTGGTCATGACCGCGCAGGACGATCTCTTCGCCGTCCCGCTGAAGAATCACCCGCTCCGCCTCGGGCCAGTAAACCTCCATGAGGGCGTCGATGTTCTCATCCCTCAGGGCGGCCTGCCAGTGCTCCATCAATCCGTCCAGGGCCCGCCGGGCCTCCGCATCTTCCCCCGGGGGTGCTGAGACGCAGGCCAGGGGAATAACGGCTATCAGCAAGAACAGGGTGATCTTTTTCATGGTTTTCCTCCCTCGGCTACCTTTTCTTGAAGTATAGCAGTTCCTCCTTTCATTTCAAGGAATATAGGGATGATTTCTCTTTTCTCCGACTCGAGGTATACTCGAGCTGGAGGGAGGTTGCAGATGAAAGGCTTACGAGCTCACCTGCCGGTAGCCGTGCTCGTGCTCATGGGCGCGGCGATGGCACCCGCAGAGAATCTGCGTGTGCTCACCATCAACGTTTGGTCAGGCCTGGACTACAAGGGATCGGTGAGGATGGGAGAATACCAGGATCGGCAGACACGGGAGCGTCGAACCCGGATACTGTTGGAGCAGCTGAGACAGCTGAATCCCGATGTGATTGCCGTCAATGAGGCCAACAAACTTCCCCGATATGCTCGCCGCCTTGCCCGGGAGCTGGACTACGATCGAGTGTTCCACGTGGGCCTGGGGGGCTTGAGGGCCGGCCCGATCGGCCTGCCGCTGAACCTGCGGGAGGGAGACGTGATTCTGGCCAGAAGAGGGCTACAGCTGGACGGCGGCGTACGCAGGCAGCTGTCCGGAGGACCTGTGGGCAACTTCTTTACCTGCCACTTTGCAGATGCCACTCAGGTAATCGGCGGCCGGATTACCGTGTCCGGCCGGGAGCTGTACCTGTTCAACACCCACTGGCACGCCTCTCCCTTCCCGACCGAGGAAACTTTCCGGCGCCTGGACGAGCGCCGGGATGCAGGGCTGATCGATGCCGGGCGCTACGACGAGTTGGTCGCCGAGGCGGTGGATGGACAGAAGTGGCGTCTGGAGGAAGCCCGAAAGACCGTGGAGTTCATCGACAAGGTTGCCGGCACGACACCGGTGATCCTCATGGGGGATTTCAATGCCCGTGAAGATTCCCAAGAGATCGCCGTGCTCAGGGAGGCGGGATTCCGGGATGCCTTTGCCCAGACCGGGGATCCGCCGGGCTACAGCTGGGACGGCACGGTAAACGGCAATATCCAGCTGCAGAAACGGGCCTTTCCGGAGGATTTCTGGATGGAACCCAAACGGCAGCGCATCGATTACATCTTCTTCCGCGGTTCGGGCCTGAAGGCCGAGGCAAGCGCGGTTGTGCTCAACCGCTCGGTTCAGGGCCTGTTTCCCTCCGACCACTTCGGAGTCATGGCGGATTTTGCGGATCCTGGAGCCCTGAACAAATAGGCGCAACCCCTGGGCCCAATATCCAGTCATTCAGGGCAACAAAACAACGCTATTATTGCTCGAAAGGATCATAATGAATCGCAAAGTACTCCTGGTCTCACCTCGCATTCCCACTACATACTGGAGCTACAAGTACGCCCTTCCCTTTGTCAGAAAGAAAGCCCTGCTGCCGCCCCTGGGCCTGATGACCGTGGCGGGCATGCTCCCCGAACAGTTCGAGCTGAAACTGGTGGATATGAATGTCGAAAACCTGCGGCGGGAGGATATCGAATGGGCGGACATCGTTTTTCTGTCCGCCATGATTGTTCAGCAGCAATCCTTCGACCAGGTGGTGACGCTGTGTCGGGAGCTCACCACGCCGGTGGTCGCGGGGGGGCCCTATCCGACCTCGGCGTTCGAGACGATCGAAGGGGTGGATCACTTCGTTCTGGATGAGGCCGAATATACCCTGCCGGAGTTCCTGCGGGATTGGCAGCGGGGCCAGGCCCGACATGTATACCGGGCCGAGGGTAAACCGGATCTGGCATTGACTCCGCTGCCGCGCTTCGATCTGGTCGACGTCAATCTCTATGAGAGCATGCCCCTGCAGTTCTCCCGGGGTTGCCCCTTCGATTGCGAATTCTGCGATATTACCGAGCTGTTCGGACGCAAACCCCGAACCAAGGATCCGCAACAATTCCTGCGGGAGGTCGATCACGTGTACGCCACGGGATTTCGGGGTTCCCTGTTTATCGTGGATGACAACTTCGTCGGTAACAAGAACAAGGCCAAGCGTCTGCTGCCCGGTCTGGCGGCCTGGCAGAAAGCACACGGCTACCCCTTCAGCCTCTCCACGGAGGCCAGCATCACCCTGGCTCAGGATGAAGAGCTGCTCGACATGATGGTAGACTCCGGATTCACCATGGTGTTCATCGGGATCGAGACGCCGGATGCCAAGACTTTGGCCATGGCGCACAAAACCCAGAACCTGCGGGAGGATATTCTCAGCAGTGTTGCCCGGATCCAGGGGAGGGGAATCGAGGTTTCAGGAGGATTCATCGTCGGTTTCGACGGGGAAACCGAGGATATCTTCGAACGGCAGAAGGAGTTCATCCAGAAGGCGGGCATACCCACGGCCATGGTGGGCCTTCTCATCGCCTTGCCCCACACCCAGCTGTACAGGCGGCTGAAGAAGGAGGGGCGCATCTTGTCTGAAACCCACGGCAACAACACCCACGATTTCGATCTGAATTTCGTTCCCCAGATGCCGCGGCAGCGGCTGGTGCAGGGATACAAGTGGCTGTTGAACCAGGTATACTCACCCCGCAACTACTTTGAACGTGCCCTGATCCTGGCCAAACGCTTTGCCGGGGACAAGGTCAAGCGGGTAGTCCCCGCCCCGGGCGATCCTGCCGGCGACGCTGAGGCGGTTGGTGTACGGCCCGCAGAGGTTGCATCCGCTCGGGATATCCATCGCTCCGTCAGGTTTCGGGATATTCTGGCCCTGTTTCGATCTCTGTTTCGCCAGGGTTTTTCCTTCTACGGTTATCACTATCTGCGCTTTCTCATAAAGGTGCTGGCCACCGATGCGTCCCTGTTTCCCCATGCGGTGACCGTCGCGGTTCGGGGACACCACTTTATTCGCATCACCCGGGAGGTCATGAGGGCGGATGCCTTCCGCTCGATGATCCAGGAGACCCTGGCCACGGTGCGCCGGGAGATCGAGTTTCTCACGGGCGATCAGGGAAAGGTCCGCTGGGAGGAACTGGAAGCCCGAATACGGCCGATCCTGCTGCCTGTACGCAGGACTTACCGTCGGTTGAGCCGGGGCGTGCAGACTATTGTCGGAGATGCCTTTGCGGATTTTGAGGCTCGCTGCCAGCGTCTGCTGCAGCGAAACCGCATCTCCTACGGCTGATTTTATTCCCCGCTCAGTGTAGTATTCTCTCCATGCCTGTACTGTTGGGAATAGACACCGGTGGGACCTACACCGACGCCGTTGTATTTGATACCCGAGTTCTGGCCTCGGCCAAAGCCCTGACCCGGCGGCACGATCTGTCCCTGGGGATCCGGGAGTCCCTGGTAAAGGTGTTGGGTGCCGCAGGGACCAGGGGAATCGAGCTGGTCTCTCTATCCACGACTCTGGCCACCAATGCGATCGTGGAGGGGCAGGGCGGCTCGATCTGTTTGATCCTGATCGGCTACCCCGACGATGCTCTGCAGCAGAGTCGCCTGGGAGAGGTCATGGGCCAGGATCCGGTTGTATTCATCGGCGGAGGGCACGAGGCCACCGGAGAAGAGGTCCAAGAGGTGGACCTGGCCAAGGCGCGCAGAGCCGTGGATACGTTCTCCGACAAGGTGTCCGCCTTTGCCGTATCCGGGTACTTCTCCGTGCGCAATCCCTCCCATGAGAACGCCGTACGTGCTTTGATACGCAAGCGCAGCGGCCTGCCGGTGACCTGCGGGCATGAGCTGACCTCGAACCTGCACGCCTCCCGCCGGGCGCTCACCGCCGCACTGAACGCCCGTCTGATCTCCGTGCTTGCCGAGCTCATCAGGGCGGTGCAGGGCATGCTGGCCGAGCAGAATATCCACGCGCCCCTGATGGTGGTCAAGGGGGATGGATCTCTGGTGGATGCCGCCTTTGCCCTGGAGTATCCGATAGAGACGATCCTCTCCGGCCCGGCGGCCAGCGTGGTCGGTTCCCTGTATCTTTCCAAACGCAGCGATGCCTGCGTGGTGGATATGGGCGGCACCACGACGGACATCGCCCTGGTACAGGGAGGCAAGCCGATTCTCAACCGCGACGGGGCGACCGTCGGCGGCTGGCAGACCATGGTGCAGGCGGTCCAGATTCACACCTCCGGGCTCGGGGGGGACAGCGAGGTTCACCTGGATGAATCCGGCCTGATGGATCTGGGTCCCCGGCGGCTCGTTCCCCTCAGTCTGTTGGCCCACGAGCATCCCGAGATCCTGGAACAGCTGAAACGCCAGCTGAAAAGACGCACGGGCGATCGCTACGCCGCGCGTTTCGCCCTGATTCAGAGGCCCTGGCGGGAGCGTTCGGGGGCGTTGGACGAGTCCCAGCAGCGGATTCTCACGAGCCTGGAAGGAGAGCGGCCCGTGGCTCTGGAAGCCCTGTTTCAGGGAAGCGAGTCCCCGTATCTGCTGGAAACCCAGCTGCGGCGCCTGCTGACTCTGGGGTACGTCGCCATTTCCGGATTCACGCCCACGGACGCGGCTCACGTTCTGGGATTGCACGAATCCTGGTCCCGGGAGGCGGCGCTGCTGGGGGCGGAGCTGATGCTGCACTGCCGGGGCGGAGAGGCAGCGTGGAGCCAGGGATTCCGCAGCGCGCAGAGCGGGACCGAATCCGCGGAGCAGCTGTGCAGACAGATCATACGGAGGGCGGTACTGCAGGCGGGCAGGGCGGTGTCCACCGCTGTACTGGCTGAAAGGTACAACTTCCATCTGGAATCGATCCCCGCAGTTCGCGAGCTGTTCGTGGACCGGGCTCTGGCGAGAGAGAACGAGGGTGCGCAGGCGCCGGAGGGCGGCGATCACCGGGAGTTGCTCTCCTTCGTCCTGCGGCTCAACCAGCCGCTGGTGGCCATCGGCGCACCGGTCGGCACCTACTTCCCCGATGTGGCACGCAGCCTGCAAACTGAGCTGGTGATCCCCGAGCACGCGGAGGTGGCAAATGCCGTGGGCGCGGTGGTGGGCAGCATCATGCAAACGGTGCGGGTGTTGATTACCCCTCAGGCGAACGGGCAGGTTTTCCGCGCGCACTGCGAAGACGGGGTCCATGATTTCGAGGAATTGGAGGAGGCGGCCGAGTTCGCGCTGAAGGCCGCCGAGAAAAGGGCAGAGGAACTGGCTCGCAGAGCCGGAGCCGTGTCGGTGAGCGCCTCTGCCCAGCGCAAGGACCAGGTCGCCGCCGTGGCCGGGGAACAGCTGTTCATCCAGAGCGTGATCACGGCCACGGCTACGGGCCGGCCCCATCTGGCCCATGACCGGGGACAGGAGTAGCTCGAGCCTCGGCGCGGTACGGGCTCAGTCCTCCACGATCAGGTTGTCCAGCTCGTCGGTATCATCCGCCTTGATCGGAAAGTGCTTGCGAATCAGCTCACCGCAGCGTCTAACCGCCCGGCAGATCCCCTCGGCCTGTTCCCGCTTCTTGATGGCATTCACAACCAGGTCCACCACCTCCTGCCAGACCGCGGTGTCCACCTTGGCGTTTATGCCCTCATCAGCCAGCACATACGCCCTGCGCTCGAACACGGAGATGAAGATCAGAATGCCGGTGCGGTCCCGCGTGTCGTTGAGGCCGTTTCGGTAGAAGGAGGTCAGGGCCGCTTCCTCCACCTCTTCGGCGATCTCCGCCTTGGTGATGAAGATCCGTTTCAACCCGGGAATCCGTTTGACCAGCTCGTGAAACAGCAGGAAGGATACGGCGAACACGGCCGGAAACAGCCACAGATCCATGGCCGTAACCCCGCCCCAGGATTTCTGGATGGCGTAGCCCAAAGTCACCGCCACCGAGATCAGCAGGGCGAAGATCAGACCTCCGATCATGTTGGACATGGGGTAGTGGTAGCTGGCCGACACGACCATGGGCACGATCTCTCCGGAGGTGTCTTGTTCCACCTCCTGTACGCAGGCCTGCACCGCCTTTTTTTCCGCATCCGTTAGAAACTTCGTTGCCAGATTTTTCATAATGCGATCCTTCCCTTTACCAGCCGCCGGAGGCGCCGCCGCCTCCAAAGCCGCCGCCTCCGCCGGAGAAGCCGCCCCCGCCGGAGAAGCCCCCGCCGCCGCCGTAGAAACCCCCGCCGCGCCGCCGGGCCGCGGACATCAGGAACATGCCCGGAAGGAGCATGCCGGCGCCGAAACCAAGGGGGATGAACAGCAGGAGCAGGGGCAGGGCAAGGGGCAGGGCGAACCAGGCCACCAGGGGAAAGAGGATGGCTCCGGCGATGGCGCCGATCACGCGCCTGCGGGAGCCGAGCACGGAGATGACCATCAGAATGATGAAGAACGGTACCACTCCGATGCGGGAACGTGCCGGAGGTTTGGAGACGGTCTGCTTGCTGGCCTGGTACTCGCCACGGACCGTGGCGGCGATAGCCTCGGTTCCGCGTACCAATCCTTCACCGAACCGGCCGGCCTTGAAATAGGGGGCGATCTCGTTGTCGATGATCCGCCCTGCCTGCAGGTCGGTGAGCGCACCCTCCAGACCGTAGCCCACCTCGATGCGGATGCGGCGTTCGGCCTGAGCCACCACCAGCAGCACGCCGTTGTCGTACTCCTCCTGCCCGATGCCCCACTGCTCTGCTACCCGGATGGAGAATCCTTCAAGATCCTCACCCTCCAGGGAGGGAACGGTCAACACGACGACCTGGGTGGAATCGGAGCTCTCCAGATCCCGTGAAATGGATTCGATGCGGCTCTCCGCATCCGCGGAGATCATATTGGCGTAGTCATTGACCCGGCCTCTCAGCGAGGGCACGTCCAGAGCAGCCGCGGTGAAGGGCAGGCACAGCAGCAGAACAGCCGCTGCGATCGCGAAGGCCCGGAGCCGCCGCGGCAATACGCGTATACGCATCACGTTCAAAACTCGACCTTGGGTGCTTCCCTGGCAGCGGCGTCAGCCTCGAAGTACTCCTTGCGCTCCAGGTGCAGCAGCAGGTTGTTGGTGAGGGAGTTGG
>CAZFMD010000052.1:0-16789 GCA_964520025.1 uncultured Spirochaetaceae bacterium | reverse complement strand
CCCGCTCTCAAGCCCCGCTGCTTTTTCTTGAATACCTTCAGATAATCATCCACAAAGCCGATCGCCCCGAACCCCAGAGTCGCCCCCATCAGAATCCAGGTGTAGTAGTTATCCCAGTCCTGCCACAAGAGCACGGAGAGCAGGATGGCGATGATGATCAGGATCCCCCCCATTGTCGGGGTTCCGGTCTTCTTCAGATGCCGCTCCGGCACATCCACCCGGATCGACTCCCCGGTTTTGAGCTCCTGAAGCCTGCGGATCATCCACGGTCCGAGCAGCAGGCTGAGCACCAGCGCGGTCAGAGCCGCATAGGCGGCACGAAAGGTTATATATTGAAAAACATTGAAAACCGTGAAGTATTTCACCAGCGGATACAGCAGTTTCAGTACCATTGCTCACCCTACGCCGAATTCCGGCATCAGTCTTTCCATCTCCACCGCCCTGGATCCCTTGATCAGCAACAGATCCCCCTCCCTCAGATAGGAGTGCAGGCTGGTGCGCAGTGACTCGAGATCGTTCATCCACTCCACCGTACCTCTGAAGGCCTGCTCCTGGATTTCCCGGTAGGCGCTCTCCATCTGTTCTCCGAAGAGAAACAACCCTTGAAAATCGCAAAGAGTCGCCTGAGCGCCGACCCGCCGATGGGCTTCGACGCTGTGTTCACCCAACTCCCCCATCGCTCCCAGAACGCCGATCTTCCTCCCCGGCCATGACAGGGCGGAGACAAAGGCAAAAACCTGCGCGAAGGAATCTGGATTGGCGTTGTAACAGTCCTGTATTACGGTCACCGCGCCGCGGATAATCTGAGATCGCCCAAAAAGGGGACGGACCGATTCCAGCCCCTTTTTTATATTCGCTTTGCTAATACCCAATTCTGCCGATACCGATATAGAGGCTAATGCGTTTCGAAGATTGTGAGCGCCGAAAAGGGGGAAGCGGATCTGGAGCCCCTCCCAGTGAATGATGGTTCCATCCAGCCCCAGATCCTCACTTCCTTCAAACCCTCTCGTTTGGGTCGATCCAAATCGAACGATGTTGCCCCGTAATCCTTCCTTTAGCAGATCTTCGTATTTCTCCGACTCGTAGATAAAAGCCTTCTGGGTGCCGTCGAAGCGGCTGAAGATCTTCCTCTTCTCCCGGGCGATGGCTTCCCGGGACCCGAGCAATCCGATATGGGCCGTTCCGATATTGGTGATTACGGCAATATCGGGACGGTAGATCTCCGCCAGGATGTCCATCTCCCCCGGGTGATTTATCCCCATCTCGAACACCGCCGCCTGATGTTCTCCCCGGACACGAAAGCAGGACAGGGGAAGACCGATCTCGGAGTTGAGATTTCCCTCACTGATGACCGTGGGCCTGTCCAGGGCGATGATTGCGCCGATGATCTCTTTGGTCGTGGTTTTGCCATTGCTCCCGGTGACCCCGATTCTCAAAATGTCCGGAAATTGTCGCAGGCGAGCCTCCGCCATCTTCTGAAGGGCCGTCAGGGTATCGGCCACCTGAATTACACTGACCGGCTTCCGATTCTCCAACAGGCCTTCCAGCTCTCCGCGCCGTTTGATCCACTGCGCGGCCCCGCACAGTACCGCCGCCGCTCCCCGTTCAATCGCCTCCGGGATAAAATCATGCCCGTCGATCCGCTGCCCGGGAAGCGCTACGAAGAGAGAACCCTCTTCAACCTGCCGGGAATCTACCACGACCCCGTGGATCTCCTGGATCCCCTTGACGGCAAAGCGAGCACCGGCCAAGCGACAGGCCTGTTCGGGGGACAGGGTTGTGCCTCCAACCACCGTGTCAGTCAATCTCGGCGCCCCCCAGTTCGATTTCAATGAGTTCCTGCCCCTGCAGCGGCTTCAATCCCAAAGATCCCTCGGCCAGATTTTTAATACGCTCGGGGGAGCTCAGTACGGCCAGGGCGGCAATGACCTTCTTGTTCTTTTCCAACCAGTTCTTCTGTTCCTGCTCCAGCCTCCCCACCCCCCTCTCCAACTCCTGGTAGCGGAAGCCCTGCCAGGTGTTCAGGAAGAACAGAGAGAGGACAGCAAGGATCATGATGAAGAACAGGGGCGATCGCAGCTTCATGCAATTTTCTCCAGGACCCTGAGGCGGGCGCTGCGGGAAGCGGGATTGTCTTGAATCTCCGCCTCCGTAGCCATGACGGGCTTTCGAGTCAGCAACCGTGCCTGCCTCTGGCCCCCACATTGACAGATCGGCGATTCCGGGGGACAGGTACAGGACTTATTGCGTTCTCGAAAGAAACGCTTCACAATACGATCCTCCAAAGAGTGGAAGCTGATGATCCCCATCCTCCCCCCGATGGACAAACAGGCAAAGGCCAGGGGAAGGACAGTCCCCAGCAGCTCCAGTTCTCCGTTCACGGCGATGCGCAGTGCCTGAAAGGTCCGCGTAGCCGGATGAATCCTACCGTACCGGTAGGAGGGGGGGACCGCCTTCCAAATGATCTCGGCCAACGCTTTTGAATCCTCGATTGCTCTTCGTTCGCGCTCGCGGACGATCGCGGCGCTGATCCCGGAGGCATAACGTTCCTCCCCATAATTGCGGATCAACTCCTTAAGCTCCTCCTTGGAGCTGGTGGCGATCAACTCGGCAGCGGTTATCCCTTTTTCGATATCGAGTCGCATATCCAGCGCTTCGGGCCGACGAAAAGAAAAGCCTCTGCCGCTGGCTTGATAATGGAACATCGATACTCCCAGATCGAAAAATACCCGCTGCGGTGAGCGATCCACCAGCTCCGTGAGGGAGCGAAAGAACTCGCAGTAATCCATTCGGAATAACCTGACCCGCCCGCCGAAACGATCCAATCGTTTGCCGGCGCGCTCCATCACACTCTTGTCCCTTTCGATTCCGAATAGAATGAGTCGGGGATTTCTGGAAAGAAAGGCCTCGGCATGGCCACCCTCGCCCAGGGTGGCATCGACAAAGACCAGCTCTTCCTGCTCATCGTTCAATAGAGCCACTACCTCATTGAGAAGAACCGGCTTGTGGATATACACGCTCCCCTCCCCACTACTACAGAGCAATCTTATTTCCTATCTCTTCGGCAGCCTCCTTGAATTTGTTCTCGTTTTGGTCGAGGTAGGCCAAATAGCTCTCCTCGTCCCAGATCTCGATATAGCTCTGGATACCGAGAATAATGCATTCCTTCTTCAGTGCCGCGAACTCTTTCAGCGTCGTAGGGATAATGATTCTGCCGGATCGATCGATTTCAGTCTCCTGGGCCGGGGCGATGATTCGCCGTTGCATGAGTCGGGCCTTCTCCTGGAACAGTGAGGTGGATCCAATCAGGCTCTGGGCAATTTTTTTCCACTCCTCGTGGGGGAACAGCCACAGGCAACGATCCACCCCACGGGTGAGCACCACCGAGTTGCCGGTGATGTCGGAGCGTATTCGCGCGGGTATCATCAATCTGTTTTTGTCATCCAGGGAATATCTATATTCTCCAGTCAACATACCCTAACCTACCACCCAAATGGTCATTTTTCCCACTTTTTCCCACTTTTCATCTATACTATCCCATCTCTTCCGATTGTCAACAATCTTTTCTCTGTCCCGACGAGATTTCTGACCGGCACCGGTCAATCTACTATATATATGTTGGGCAAAACAGCCAAATTGACGCCGGTGCAAGAAATCTGTATCTTGAAGAGGATCGAAGGGGGAAGAGATTTGTCTCTATACCGAGTTCATTTCAAGTGGAAAGACAAAGAAGTACAACTCACTGCCAAGAGCCTGGATTTGACCCATCCGTATTTCGTTTCGATCAAAGATCTTGTTTTCTCCGACAAGAAAAAATTGATCATAAATCCGGCGGAAGACGATATCATAAAGGCATTTGGAAGCTCAACACACCTGATGATTCCTTTCCAGACGGTACTGCTGATCGAAGAGGTGGAGGAACGGGAAGGGGCGGTTCGTCGCTTCACCCTGATCGATCAGGAAAAAAAATCTGGCAACGACGGTGAGGAATGGGAGGATCGGGGAGATGCCCAGTCGTGATGATGAGAGCAGATGATGTTCAGGCGTAAAGAGATCTCGGAACAAGAGGTGCAGCTGCAGGTAAGCGGCACTCTGGACAGAGATGCAGCGGAGCAATTTCAACTGGAACTCAACAGTCTTGCAAGCGGCGTGCACAAGACCATCACCCTCGAGCTCAGTGAGGTCCCTTCGATCAATTCCACCTGTATCGGGAAAATCCTGCTGCTGCGTAAGAGCCTAGCCGAACAGGGCAGGGCGATCCGTATCAGCGGTTGCAGCGATGCCCTGTACAATACGTTTCAACTAATCGATCTGGATAAGCGAATCAGCATCGATCACTGAGGGCGGATCAAGTCACACAGCAACTGTAGTTGATTTTTCGAAAGAGATTGTTCCTCGTCTCGACGCCGCGAAACCACTCCTGTTGGAGGCTGCCGCTCATCAAGGACTCGTAGATTCGAGTGAAGTTGTAGATATGCTCTCTGGTGCGTTGCACCGCGTAAGGGACGGCCGTTCCGGTTTTCATGATGAATGCCCAGTCCGAGGCTTGCGCCAGGAGCATCTCCCTGAAAGCCTGCTCCACAGTCCGCTTGCGTATGCCCTTCTCATTTGGAAAACGCATTGCCAGCTCGGACATGCGGATAGCCTGCTGATGCAGATGCCTGTATATCCAGTCGTTGCTTCCCTCCACCCACACTTCCGCGTAGCCCTTGTTTCCCCAGCTCGAAAAACAGGGTTGGGCAATCTGCTGCCCGGGCAGCTCCTCCAGGTACTGTCCGGGGGTGGTCAGGCGGATAGCCGAAGATGCGGCTGCCCCTCTCAACACCGCCTCCAGCCACTGGGGGCCTTCGAACCACCAGTGACCGAAAAGTTCCGCATCAAAGGGACAAACGATTAGTGGGGGTTGGTCCATGAGGGTGGACAGACGGCTACACTGTTCGATCCGTTGCGAGACAAAATGATCGGCATCCAGCTCGACTTTCTTGGCCGCCGCTTTGGGATTGTACAGGCGCTTGTCATCCCCCGCGCCGGTGATAGCATGGTACTTGATGCCTGTACTGACCCGAATCCCCTCCTCCGGGAGGAACTCCCGTAAATAATCCAGTGGAAGATCATAGCCGATGTCCCGATAGAAGTCTCTATACACAGGATCACCCGGATATCCGTCCCGGGAAGACCAAACCGTTTTGGCCGACTCGGGATCACGACCAAAGGCGGCGACCATGTTGGGACAGTACAGCGGCGCGTATACTCCATAGCGGGGGCGCTCATCCGCGTAGAGGATGCCGTGCGTCTCCACGAAGAAGTAAGGAAGGCGCTGAGCTTTCAGATACTCCTCCACCCCGGGATAGTATCCGCACTCGGGAAGCCAGAATCCCTTTGGATGGCTGGCGAAGTTGCGAATATGCGACTGGACGGCGACCTCCACCTGAGCCTTTACCGCCTGGGGAACCACCTGAAATGCCGGCAGGAAACAATGCGTGGCCGAGGAGCAGATAAGATCCACAACCCCCTCTCGCTCAAGTTGAATCAGGCCGTCGAGAAGGTTGCAGCCGTATCGTTCACGAAATACCTGCCGGCAGTTCCTATATCGCCCGAGATACATCTGGGCCAGCCTGTTCGAATGGGGCTCGTCCTCTGTTCGGCGCAGCTCGCGGCCGGCAAGCTCGATCAACCGTTCCAGGTAGGCCAGGTACCGCGTTTGAAGCAACTCATCCCGCAGCATCTCCGCCAGCGTTGGGGAGATCGAAAGAGTGATACGATAGGCTACCCTTTCTCTGTGGAGGCGCTCGAAGAGACTCAGCAGAGGAATATAGGTTTCCGAGAGAGCCTCGAACAGCCAATCCTCTTCGAGGAAGCGGGGATACTCCGGATGTCTCACATACGGCAGGTGCCAATGCAAAACCAAGGCCAGATATCCCAATCGCTACTCCCTGCCGACGGCAAGTATTCGTTGCGGGATGGAGCCGGAGTTTCCGCCCCCGTAGTAGGCGTTGAACTCGGAATGCAAGTCCAGGAAATCGCCTTGGCTTCCAACAGAGCCTTCCCGGGGAGTGTGAATCGTGTTGGACCTGGCCAAACTGAGGTATCCTGTCTGGCTAACGATTCCCAACTCCAAGATATAGCTGCAATCCTGGTTGGGAAGATAGATGTACCAGCTGGTATCGGCAAACTGGATCGGAATATCGAAGCAAGGGTGCTGCGTTGATCCTGCCTCGTACACCCGCAGAATCAACTGTGCGCTCTCCTCTTTGTCCGGAAAACTATCGTACGCCTTATTGTCGAGTTCCCAGTAGGCGAACGCCCAGTGGGGATCCCGCACCATGAAGACGATTTTCTTCTGATTATATCGATCCGCTATCGGATAGATTTCCGAGCCTGCACACTCCACGGGTGCACGGTCGGTAATCCGATACTTGCTCTCCTCGACCCGGACCGAAGGACTGTTCTCCTGTTCCTGCTCCCTGTCACGGTCCTCTAGGTTTTCTAGAATGAACTCCGTCAGGGTCGCGCGATCGACGGCCCCGCCCTCTTCGTATCCCTCTTCGCGAGCCAGTGCAACCAGCTCCTCTATGGGGATCGATTGGAGGATCTCACCGTTCATGCATTCCTCTATAAGCGCGATAGGGCTAATCCTAAGATGGAGGAGAAAAAAAAGTCAACCCGTACGGTGTTTAGTAGTTGAGGCAGAGCCGATCTATGGCTTGCGGGCCAATATCAGGACCACATCCCCGAAGCCCATGCGCTTGGCCAGGAAATCGACAGGGCGCTTCACCACTGTCGGCACGCTCCCATTGGCCAATCCGCCCCAGGTCACGGTCTGTAGGATCTGGTACCCGGTAGCGACGAGCATTGCCCGCAGGGTTTTTTTCGAAAACAGAGTCAGATGATCCGCAATTGCCGAGCGCCATCTCTCGCGAAACAACCTGGCCTGCAATCCGTCGATATTGGGGGTGACCACTACCACGTAGCCTCCCGGGGCCAGGATCCTGCGAACCTCCAGGAGAAACGCTCTGGGATCCGGTACATGTTCGATGAGGTGAGAAAAGTGGACGGCGGGAAAGAAGGAATCGGGCAGTGCGGCCTGCTCCAACGTACCGACAAAGATATCGATGTTCTTCCCCCGTATCCCGTGTTCCGCCGATTCCCGGCACAACTCCACTCCCTGAACTTCCCATCCTCTTTCGCGCATGTACCCGAGCAACATCCCGGTGGCACACCCCACATCCAGAAATCTCCTGTTTTGATCCAGATCGGCGGTACGTTCGAAGAAGCGGATATCTTGAAGGCCGAGCTTCATCAGATGAAAGAAATTCTCTTCGTTTCGCAGCTCATATTCGAAGTAGTTCTGTCCGTAACGGACCTTCAAGTCGTCGAACACCGGCTGGGGATTCTGGAAGCACAGCCGGCAATCGGCACACCTGACAAAGGTATAATCCCGCGTTTGAAGTATCTTGCGGTGGCGCCGTCCTCCACAGAGATTGCAGGCAATGATCCTGGAGCGTTCCGGCCCGGGAATCGTGGAGTAGGTTTTCATCCGCTATTCCAATACGGTCAGGGTGAACTCTTTGGAGCTTTCGTTACCGGCAAAATCCGCGGCAAAGACCGTGAGCGTGGTCTCCCCGGGCACCAGATTGATCCCCCCCAGGCTCAGGCGCCAGGATGATTCGTAGACATCGGAAAAATGTTTCTCCGTGTTCATCAGAACGAGATTTTGAAGTCCCTCCGCCGCAGCCGGCGCGCTGTACAGGGAATCGAAGGTAAACGAGGTGATCTCCCTGCCATCCTGGGTCAAGTACACTTTGTAGGGGGCAAGTTTCCACAGAAAGGTTACATCCTCGCGAAGATCGTAGACGGCGGCAAGCAACTGTCCTTCTCCTCTGTTCAGGCTCATCCCATCCTCCAACCGGATCCACTCCTGGCCGCTTTGCAGATAGAGCTCTTTGATCTGCGGAGCCTGATCATCTTGCAGGGGTGGCAGCAGCAGCAGAGGATTGATCACGGTCTTCATCTCCGTATCGATGATCGTCAGGTGCAGATGTTTCCCGGAGGAGTAGCCGCTGGAACCGACCGTGCCTAGAGCCCGGGTGCGGTCGTATATCCTACGATTCACCTCCAGGCTCCCCGGCGCCAGATGGGCGTAGACAGACTGAATTCCCCCCTGGTGTTGCAGAACCAGGAAATTACCCAAACCGGTTGGCAGGGAGGCATAATCCTCCCCTTCCCTGTAGGAAAAAACCAGTTCGCCGGAGGAGATCGGATAGATCGGCTGCTCCCCTCCACCCAGATCGATGCCTCCGTGAAAGTGATCCCCCCTGTGTTCGCCGAAGGTGGAGGTCAATACGATCTGATCCAACGGCCAGTCGAAGGCAGGCAGCAGGAATCCACCGATACACAGAACTAAACATGCGACAAGGACTGTTCTCATCACTGCTCCAATAGGTCGGCCCTCAGTAGTACGCCGTTGAATCCGAGAATCAAGCTGTTGCCCAGAACTCTTAGGTAAACCTGTTCTGCATCCACCTCTCGGGAAAGCAACACCGAATCCAACGGTCGAAAAACCAACAGCCGTGATCCCTCTGCCAGCCCGAACGCCCCGGCGCTAAACTCTGAGCTGGAGTCCATGGTCTCCAACACACCGGATACCGGCAAGCGTCCGCTGCTGCCCTTGCGCGCATCCAAAACACCCAGACCCTCTTCCACTTCGTAGAAAAGGAAACGAGCGTCCGGACTGAAGCCCAGGCGTACCTCCCGGCGAAAATCCGAGTCCAGCCTCTGGGTGAACTCGGAGACAAACTCCTCGGCCCGTTGCTCGAGCACCGTCAGACTCTGAGGATCGATTCCGGAGATCAGGGCGATCTGATTACCGTCCTGCGATAACGCCGCTCCCAGCAGAATCGGGATCCTGCTTGAACCAGGCTCATGCCGGTAAACAATATCCCCCTCCGCATCGATCAGCAGCGCCTGGCCATCCATCAGTCCGAGAAGACACTGCTGTCCGGCCAGGGCGATGGTGGTAAGGAGCGTGGGAAAGCTCCTGGACCAAAGAACCTGACCTTCCCTGTCGATACGCTTCAGCCCACTCCGATCGGTATTGATCGAATACAGCACCTGGCCGCTGGAGTCCATCAGGGGGTAACCGTGGCTCTTTATGCTGAACTCGAACTGTCCGCGGGAGCTCATAAATACCACGTGGTCGGGAACGGTGCCGTAATTTATGAAGCCGATGTCCGATAAGCTCAGATTGTGTAGCCTCCGGCCCACGTAGTAGAGATTTCCCTGCAGATCGGCGTATCCGAAGCTGTCCGCCGACCGGAAGTACCAGTCGGGTGCATCCGCGTTCTCAGGGGCCGGGGCGCCGGAGGTAACCGCTCTGGCCCAAATCGGACCGATCACTGCTTCCTTTCCCCCGGGGTGGGGGAAGAGCAGGAGGTAGAGCAGCAGTAGGATCGGGGCAAAGAGCCAGAACGCTCTTCCCCTTCTTTGATTTCGAAAAATACTCTCTGCCATGGACGGGTTATCAGATCTCGAATCACAAGTGTATAATGCAGACAGTTGAAGTGTCAACGAACAGGAGGTTTCGATGGCCGATATGTCTAAGCTATTGGAACGGGCCCATCAGGCGGCCGAGACATCCTATTGCCCCTACTCGCACTTTCGGGTGGGAGCCGCTCTACTGTGCAAAGACGGCACGGTGCTCACGGGAACGAACGTCGAGAATCGATCCTACGGTTTGACCAACTGCGCCGAACGGTCAGCTGTATTCAGTGCCGTTTCAGCGGGTAAGAGAGAGTTCGAGGCGATCGCGATATCTACCCCGGACAGCGCGGTAGCCGTGGCACCCTGCGGTGCCTGCCGACAGGTCTTGAGCGAATTCGCGAGGGCGGATTTCCCTGTGGTATTCGCGGGCAGGGAACAAAGAGTGGATACAACCCTCGGACAGTTGTACCCTTTTGATTCCCTACAGGATCTGAAGAATGAAGGCCGCGGTTAGCTTCCCGGTTTCTTGAGCCGCTCCATCTTCTGGGCCATCTCCTTCTTCCTCTGATCATCCTCCATTTTCGTCTTCCAGATCTCCATCTTCTTCTTCACCACTTCCGCCTCTTCTACTTCTCCGAGAAGAGTATAGAGACGCTTCATGGCGGCCAGGAAGAGGATGGCCTTTTTGATATCGTCCAGGCGCATGGTGGAGAGCTCGTATTTTTCCCGGTATCGGTCCGCCGATTGTTGCAGCAGCTTCTTGACCAGCTGTACGTGGGCCAGGCGTTGCGAATAACCTTCGATCCGCGGATCCAACTGCATGATGAAGGTTTTGAGGTTGAGAAGGTTTTTAGCTATGACGGTGTAACGGCCCTGCAGCTCGACGAAGGACCACTTCCACTTCGAACCGGAGCCGAAACCTTCGATAACGGAATCAATGGCAAATCCGAATTTACAGAGCAAGCGGTACTTGGCTCCGTCGTCGAACCTGGTCAGACTGTCCAGGCCCTGCTGATAGTCGCTGAAGGCGGCGTCTATGTAGGGACTAACGATTTCTTCCATATAGATGATGCTCTTGTAGCAGGACTTTCGCCCGTCGTTGAGAAAGCTCTCGTTTTTGATCCCCAGAAGCGACAGGGAAAGGGCGTTCATCAGGTTATAGTAGGATACGACGTTGAGATACCGATCAGCCAGTTCAAAGCGTATCGAGTTAACCTCCTCGAGGGCTTGGAGATCCGTGAATTGATCTCCCCGGTACTGACCGCTGGTCAGCCCCTGGGACTTGCTTGTTACTGCAATACGCCCTTCGAGTTCCTTGTTCTTGTCATTAATCTCATCGATGCGTTCTTTATATTCTTTTACTCGTTCTGCGTATCTCTTTCTAGCCTCGCTGCTGATCTTTTGCATTCGCTCATCCGCCTTTTCTACACACCGTACTTCTGAAGCAACTCCTGGGCATGCCTCAACGATGTGTCACCGGTTTTATCTCCGGCCAGCATCCTGGCGATCTCCTGTTGTCTCTCTGCACCTGTCACAGGATTCACCCGGGTCACGGTCCTGCCCGCTTGGGTGACCTTCTGTACTTTTATATGATTATCGGCCTGCACCGCAATGGTAGCAAGGTGAGTGATGCACAATACCTGTTTGCGCCGGCCCAGGCGCTTGAGCCGTTCGCCCACGGCGATAGCCACCTCTCCGCCGATTCCGGAATCCACCTCGTCGAAGATCAGACTGTTTATATGGTCCGACTCGGCCAGGACGGACTTTATGGCCAGCATGATCCGGGACAGCTCACCTCCCGAGGCGATCTGGGCAAGCCTCTTGTACGGTTCACCGGGATTTGGTGAGATCAGAAACTCCACCCTGTCCTTTCCCGTGTTGGAATACAGCACCTTGCCGCCCTCGCCGCTTCGATCCTCGACCTGCACCGAAAAGCGCACCTTGGGCATACCGAGCTGAACCAACTCCTGTACGATCTTCTCCCGCAGTCCAGCCGAAGCTTGTTTACGCAGATTGGTGATCCGTTCCGCCCGTGTCCTGAGTTCCTTCTCCGCAGCGGATATCTCACCTTCCAGCTTACTCTGCGTGGCTTCACTACCCTGGATGCTCTCCAACTGTTTTTGACTGTCCTCCCGATAGGCCAGTACGGTTTCTATCGATCCACCGTACTTCCTCTCCAGGCGCTTGATCAGGTCCAGGCGTTCCTCTATCTGTTCCAGCCGGGAAGGATCGAAATCGATGGATCCTTTGTAGCGTCCGAGATTCTGTACAAAATCTTCGAGCTCGAAGAATACATTTTCCAGCTGCTTGCTCGACTGGCTCATGCTCGAGTCGATCTTCACGACTTCGGCCAGAGAACCCCGGGCCTGCCGCAGCCCGGCCAATGCTCCTCCCCTGCTCTCCGCGGTGGCGCCGTATGCCTCCTCGATCAGGTGAATCAGCCGCTCATGATTGGCCTGAAGGTTCTGCTCGCTGCGCAGATGTTTCTCCTCCCCCACCTTCAGCTTGGCCTCTTCGATCTCCCGGATCGCATATTCCAGCAGTTCGACCTTGCGAGAGCGTTCCTGCTGCTCCGCGATCAGTGCAGAGTACTGCTCCCGCAGCTTGAGCAGCCTGGTATGCAGGGTAGAAAACGCCTCCACATCCGAGACCATGCCGCCGTAGTGGTCGAGCAGCCTCCTGTGGTTCTCCGCGCTCAACAGGGACTGGTGTTCATGCTGACCATGTAGATCGAAGAGCATCCCGGTTAGCTCTCTGAGAGCGGTCAGGGTAAAAGGAGCCGACTGCACGAAGATAGTGCTCTTCCCGTTTTTTTTGACCACCCGGCGGATAATGATCGTCCCGTTCTCCGCCTCGATTCCCTTATCCAACAGCCAGGTCCGCACCTCGGGATTGTCCTCCAGCTTGATGATCCCCGCAACATCGATCTCCGAGGCTCCGGAGCGAAGCGCCTCCGTATCCGCCTTCAGTCCCAATACCAAGCCGAGGGCTCCAATCATGATCGACTTGCCGGCGCCGGTTTCCCCGGTAAGGATATTCAATCCGCTGGAGAAACGGACCTGGAGTTGGTCGATGAGGGCGTAGTTCTTTACTACCAGTTCCTCAAGCATTCGGCTCTCCCGCCCAATTCAATTTGCTCCGCAGCACCTCGTAGAAATTCCGCTTGTTCGACTGAATGATCAACGTGGTCTTGGCGGACTTACTGAATACCACCCGGTCCTTCGGCTTGAGGCCGCAAGCCTCCTGACCGTCTACCACCAGAACGATCTCCGTGCGCTGGGTTGCCCCTACCTCCAGGACACAGATCTCCCCTCCCGGAATGACGATTGGACGATTGGAGAGTGTAAAAGGGCAGATCGGATTGAGGATGAAGGCGTCCATCTCCGGATGCAGAATCGGACCGCCCGCCGACATGGAATAGGCAGTCGAGCCGGTGGGTGTGGCCACGATCAATCCGTCGGCGCGATAACGGGCCACATAGGTATTCGACAGATGCACGCGCAGGGAGATGATGCGGGCAAAATCTTTGGCCCGAACAACCGCATCATTCAGGCCGCTGAAACTCTGAATCGTCTTCTCTCCCCTCTGCACCAGGGCGTCAAACATGACCCGTCGGCTAACCCCCAGACGGCCCTCCAGATAGTTGGTCAGAACATCCGCCCATTCACTGCTGGATATCTCGGTTATGAAACCGAAGTCCCCGAGATTCACGGCCAGGATCGGGACATCCCGGCCGGCCAGGCAACGAGCTCCGTACAGCAGGGTTCCATCTCCACCCAAGGTGATGGCCAAATCCGTGTCTTCGGGGATTGGAACAGTGTGTCTCTCATCCACGGGAATCGTCTCCGAGTCGATCGAAAACCTGCCAAGGAACCGATCTACCTCCTTGACAAGCGTGACCGCTTGCTCTTTAAGAGAATTAACGAAGACAATGGCTCTGTGAATTCTATTTCTCACCTGTTGTAGACTATACCGATTCTATAAAACCCAATCAAGGAAGCGTACTCAAGACCTTGCACAGCAGCTGGATATCCTTTCTGGCCAGGGAAGGATACAGCGGGAACAGGAGAGTACGCCGCAGCAACTGCTCCGCATTCGGATAGGCTCCTGCTGCGCTTGAGGAGGCTTCTTCCACGGACAGAACGGCGTCTGTGAAGGCAGGTTCGGTTTGGATGCCCCTTTTCTCCGCATACCGCCTGATCTCCGCTCGTCCCTGTTTGACTATAATTGGAAAGCTGAAATTGACACTCGCCCCCTCCTCCAGAACAGGAGCGTGGCCGGATCGCAGCAAGGCTTCACGAAAAACCTCCTCGATTTCCTCACGCTTACGGAGGAAGCGGGGCAGCTCCTTGACCTGATTGATTCCCAGGGCGGCGTTCATATCCGGTAAATACTCTGCACCGTAGGCACGCGCCGCGATTTCCCTGAGTGTTCTTCCGCCCCGTCGGTCTGAGCTGAATACTGCGCCTCCACAGCCGGCAGTGAGCAACCCGCCCGGGTGTAGAGACAGTACCGCCGCCCGGCCCCGGGCGCCGCAGGGCTTCTCGCCCCAGAGCCCCCCCACCGCCTCGCTCACATCTTCGATAACCGGTACACCAAGGCTGAAAAGCTCATCCCCGGAGGGCAGAGATCCCAAGGTGTAGTACAGGACGATCGCCTTTGCTCCCTCACCGAGATACTTGTTCACCGAATCGAGGGACAGCAGAGGGCGCTGGGGATCCACATCGGTAATCATGGCTACCAGGCCGCGCTCCTCGATTACCCGCAGATACTCCTGCGGAGCGAGGGCGGAGAGGATCACCCCATCCCCTCTGTCCAGCTCAAGCAACTGCAACGCGCAGTGGATACAGGAGCGATAGCTGATCAGAGCGGCCCCCCCCGCGACACCGAGGGTTCTGCTCAGCGCGGCGGCAAACTCCTGGTTCAGCGGCCCGGCGGAAATCTGGTCGGTGACCAGGCAGTTGAGAACACTGTTGTAATCTTTACGGCGGAGTGTCGGTCGTACGATTGGGATAAGCATGATGAGTTCCTCTGTGGTTGAAGAATAGGCAGTTTTCCCCTACTTGTTCAATACATCTAGTTTTTTCTCACCAGGGGAACGAAGCGGCAGCCGATGCCCTCTCTGGTTTCGAAACGGCTGCCTACCCGGCGCACAGTCCGAAGAGTCTGGTAGTGGCGGCTGTCGCCCACCGGAATCACCAGGATCCCGTTGTCCGCCAGTTGGGCGGTTAGAGCACGGGGAATACTGGCCGCGGCGGCCGCCACCAGAATGCGGTCATAGGGTGCATATTCGGACCACCCCAGAGATCCATCGGCGCATCGATACGATATGTTCGTATAGCCCAGTTCGTCGAGCAACTGTTGCGATCGTTCCATCAGCTCGGGAATCAGTTCAATCGTATAGACGGCTGTGCAAAGCTCTGCCAGGATAGCGGTTTGATAGCCGCTGCCTGTTCCGACCTCCAGGGCCTTCTCGCCTCCTCTCAACAGCAACTCCTCGCTCATCAGCGCGACCATGTAGGGCTGGGAGATCGTCTGCCCGCGACCGATGGAAAGCGGATAATCGCCATAGGCTTCAAATGTACTCACACCGGAGACGAAAAGGTGCCTGGGAATACGGGACATCACCTCAAGCACTCCCTGGTCCCGGATGCCCCGGGCCTGAATCTGGGTTCGTACCATCCGCCTGGCCTGGGGATTTTCAGGATAGGAGATCTTCACAGGGCAAATCAGTAGACGATCAGCACGGGTAAGGGGCTCTTGCGCAGGAGATGAACCGTGGTGGAACCCAGAATATAGTCCCGGATCTTGTGAGCGCCGTGGGAACCGATCAACAGGAGATCCGAGCCTTCCCGTTCGGCAACCTCCAGTACGGTTTCGATCGGAGAGCCCTTCTCCGTGATCAACCGGTGATCTATGGCATGCTTGTTCAGGTACCGGTGTTCCCGTTCGGTCAGACCTTTCTCCTCCTCGCTGGACAGAACGAGGAACTCCTTCCAGATGGTCCCGAAGGCATTCGCGCAGAACTGCAGAGCCCGTTCGGCGCCGGGAGACCCGTCATAGGGGAACAGGATTTTCTCCGGAGGTCGAAAAACTTCTGGGCAGGCCATAACCGGTCTTGGAGAGGAGCGCACCACATCCTCCGCCGTTGAGCCCACGATGGCGCGGGCAAAGCGGGCGTTTTCCCCCTTCTGGCCGATGAACAGCAGATCTCCGGAGCGACACTCTTCGGTAAGAATCTGGGAAGGCAGTCCCTCCCTCCTCACCCCGACGAAGTCAATCTTCTTGTCTTTGCAGCTTGTCTCGATATTTTCCAGAAAGCCCGCGGCAAAATCCTCGAGATCGGTCTTGATCTTGGTATAAAAGCTCTTCAGCTCAGGATCCGGGGGGATATAGGTCCTCGCGAAGGCGTAGTCAAAATGGCCCGTAGCGTAGATGATGGGCAGCTCGGTCTTCCTGGAATCGATTACAAAGACCGCCTTGAGCTCGCAACCCAGCTTGGAGGCAAAATGTTCGGCATACCTGATGGCGGACAGGGAGTGCTCAGAACCATCGATACCCACGACAACTTGGCCTATCACTTCTTGGCTCCTTCCTCTCCACTCTTCCTGCGCTTTTTCGGCTTATGATCCGATGCGTAGCGCATGTCTTTGTCATGAAGCTTGGAAACCTTGTACTGCTTGATCAGCATCGTGAGGGCCTCATTGACAGCTTCCGTTCGATCGTGGTAGAAGCCCTCCTGAATCATTTCATCGATTTCTTCCAGGAGATAGGTCGAGGTTTCTACGTAGGTTCGTGACACCTTTCCATCCTCCTTCTGAGTGCTCACCTGTATTGTAATCCCTGCGGATCGCTCCTGCAAGGTTTTTAGACTGAGGTCGAGGTCAAAGCGATCCTGTTAGCCGGTAACGGGAAATCAGCTGTAAAAAGTCAAGGTGGTTACGGAAGCACACTCTGGGGGAGCCTCTCCACGGTTCCGGGATCCAGCCGTTGCCAGAGCTCGAGCAAGTGATCAAACCAGCCGTACTCGGCCATTACCTGAACGTAGCGGTACAGCTCCCTGGCGCTCTTCTTGATGTTGGTCCGAAAATCCTCCAAGGCTTGCTCGTTTCCCAAATCGGTGACGATGCGCACACTCAGCGGGGGCAGGCGGTTTTTCAGGGCTCCAACGAACACTCCGGCGGTTTCCCAGTTGGCTCCGGATGCCTGGAACAGAGAGTAGAGGGCTTGCCTCATCTCTTGAGACTGGATCAACAGCTCCCCGCAGGCCTGGTTGCCCACTTGAACCTGGAAGCTCTCCGAGCTGCCG
>CAZFMD010000051.1:0-16971 GCA_964520025.1 uncultured Spirochaetaceae bacterium | reverse complement strand
GCATCCCCCAGGGCGTAGATATCCGGATCCGATGTCTGCAGGAACTCGTCCACCCTGATTCCGCCCCGCTCACCGATCTCCAGACCGGAGTCCCTGGCAAGGGCGCTGTCCGGACGCACCCCCACGCCCAGTATCACCAGATCGACCCGTAGTTCCTTGCCGCTGGACAGATGCACGGCCAGTTTCCCGAGCCTGGATTCGAAGGAGGTAACCGCCTCGTTCAGGTAAAACTCGACGTTCTTGGCTTTCAGATGCTGGTGAACCTCCGCCGCCATCTCGAAGTCCAGGGGTGTCATGACCTGTTCGGCCATCTCCACGATCGTAACAAGGATGCCCCGGCGATGGAGGTTCTCCGCCATTTCCAGGCCTATAAACCCGGCGCCGACAATCAGTGCGCGCTGCACCTTGCGTTTTTCGATGTAATCCTTGATCCGGTCGGTGTCCGGAACATTGCGCACCGTGAAGATTCCCCTCAGATCAATACCCGGGATCGGCGGTTTGACAGGTTCCGCGCCGGGGGACAGCACCAGCTTGTCGTAGCTCTCCTGGTAGGTTTTTTTCGTTTTCAGATCGATGATGGTTATTTGCTTCGCCTTGCGGTCGATTGCCGTTACCTCCGAGCGTATGCGTACGTCGATCTTGAAACGGGTGGCAAAGCGCCTTGGGGTCTGAACGAACAGGCGGCCCCGGTCGGCGATCACATCGCCGATGTAGTAGGGCAGTCCGCAGTTTGCGTAGGAGATGTACTTTCCCCGCTCGAAAAGCACGATCTGCGCCTGCTCGTCTATCCTGCGAAGCCTGGCGGCGGTGGTCGCACCTCCCGCCACTCCGCCTACTATCACGATTTTCGCCATTGATTCTCTCCGTAGGTCCGTTCTGTTATAAACCGTATGAAGAAAATATCCCCAAATCTCGACCCAAGGTCAAATTGCCGCGCCAATGCTTCGCGCGACAGGGTTTAAAAATGTCGTGCAGGCAGGTAGCCCGCTATGTCAGATAACTGTCGCCCCTGGCAGGACAGACAGCGCATCGGCCGCCGGGAAGGCGATCCACAGGCCGCTTGAAGCTATCGATTCAGGAAAGGCACTTCGGCGTTGTTGATATCGGGGCCGAAAAACTTGAAAACCACCATGTCTTCTGATCCCCGGTTCTCGAAGCGCACCCCGGCGGTCGCACGCTCATGAACCACGAGGGCTTCATCCATACCGATATTACCGCCCTCCACGGCAAGACCTTCGATCCTTCCCTCTCCGCGCCAGACCAGCAGGTTGTAGGCGCCATTGTCGCGGCTCACCATGGTGTGTCCGGCTTTCACCACCAGTTTCTTGCCGCTGAATTTGGTGCTGTTGTAGTAGATCCACTGCTCATCCCCGCTCTCGCTGCTGGCGGAAGGAATCGGAACCGGCGGAGTGTGACGGTTCTGATAGAAGATCGGATCACCGTTGAGCTCCCATACCAACTGATCCAGGGCGGCTTTCTCCCTGTTACGCCGCCATTCATCCTCGGGTATGTCCTTGTACAGCCACGTCTTGGGAATGTTGAAGCCTTCCACCTTGGCCTGAAACACCGCGGCTACATCCGAGGGCTCCTGGATTTCCAGGGTCAGAGCCGTTCCCGGAGCATGCAGGATACCGGAAGGAAGGTGGAAGCCGTCTCCCGGCACGTTCAGATAGGCCCGGGAGTGCTGGAGGATCAGATCGCTGTCCCAACGTTCAAGGTACGGCAGCAGCGTCTCGTACTGTTTGTTTTGTTGCACCAGGTACGGATGCACGCCGAAGAACGTCTCGGAATGCGCTCCCATATCCACGCCCTCCGGGAAGTAGTAGGCCTCTTCCTTGGCCCGTCTTCCAAGCTTGTCCATCTCAGTCTGAGGCTGATGGGCATGAAAAAACAGGCGCGTGGCGTGGTCGAAGAACTTGCAAAGTTTCCCCAGGCCTTTGTGGTTCTCGGCATATCCTTTGCCGAGGATCAGATCGGCGCACTGGTGTGTGGCATCGCGCAGCAGGATGTCGTGTCCCTCAATGTCCAAATAACTCAAGCCTTCACCGGGAAGCGGGATCGGATTGTCCGCTTCTGTTTCCGAGCCCAGCCAACGCTCGCAAATGTAGCCACGCTCACCCTGGGCGTAGTCTTTTTCCTCCAGGCCCAGTCGTTTTCCCGGGGGAAGCGTATCCCGCGCCACCCAGGTGGGGCGAAGGCGCAGAATCCCGTGATTGATCCCAATCTGTTTTTCGATGATTTCGCCTATCGTTCCTGTGTCCATAATTCGGCTCCCGTGATTTTGAAGTTGTTACAACGCAGCGGCGTTGCTGCGTCGTGGACTTTTCTGAAGAAATTCGTATGAAACTCCTTGACAGATTCTCACAGGAGAATTATTTTGTCAACAGTGGTTACATAATAAACTTACATATGTAACATCCGGCAAACTACAGACTGGGCGTACGCGAGAATCCTGCCCCTATCCGGCGGATTTCTCCCCGGGCGACACACGGATCGCCGACACGTGGTTTGGGATTTGCTACAGAAACGATGGGTTACAAGGAAAAAAACATGATCGTAAAATCAGCAATGAACCTCGTGTGGTCGGCGAAACAGAAGCGTTGCGCTATCGGTGCGTTCAACATTTTCAATGTCGAGCTGGTTCAGGCCACAATCGCGGCTGCCGCCGCCCGCAAGGCCGCGGTCATTTTGCAGACCGAGGAGCATGATTTGCAGTACTGCCCGCCGGAAATCATTTCGGAAATCGTTTTCCGCGCGGCCTCCGCTGTGAACACTCCGGTCATCCTGCATCTCGACCATTGCACCGATATCGAGATGGTCCGCCGCTGCCTCGAGGCCGGCTACGTTTCGGTGATGTTCGACGGCTCACGCCTTCCCCTCGAAGAGAATATCACCCGAACTCGAACCGTGGTCGAGATGGCCCGTTCGTACGGCGTTCCGGTGGAGGGCGAGCTGGGTGTCATTTTGAAAGCCAGAGACAAGAAGCGCAGTGAGTATCAGGCGCGCGGAGTCACGGATCCCGGGACTGCCGAGGAGTTCGTGAAACGCACGGGTGTGCAGCTGCTGGCGCCGGCGGTCGGCACCGCCCACGGCGTGTACAAAGAGCTGCCCAAGATCGATTTCGACACATTGAGTGAAATCGCCGAACGCACACAGATTCCCCTGGTGCTTCACGGAGGCTCGGGTGTACCGGTTGAGGATGTACAGCACTGTATTCAACTGGGGGTGGCCAAGGTCAACGTCGGCACGGATCTTCGCAGAACATTTGTCGATAAAACAGCCGTAGGAGCCGCCGGCGGTTCCTACACTGAAGCTACCGCGGTGCTGGCCTCGGCTCGAAGCTCGGTTGAGCAAGTGGTGGGGCGGTGGATCGATGCTCTGGACTCGGTGAAGCTCTCCGGGTGAGCCGCCTGCCGGGGCATACGCACCTCGGATGAGATTTGGAAAAGGTCGTCCTGGTGGAGACGATTGAACAATTCCACCGAATATCATCTACTATATGGAAGGAGTAGAACAAATGAATCAAAAACGGAGCTGGGCGATGGGAATCACGATTCTCGTTTTCCTGCTACTCTCGGCGGCTTTGGTCAGCGCAGGGGGAGGACAGGAGCAGGCCGGGGTTGCGACAGTCAACTACTGGGCGGGCTTCACCGGACCGGACAAACTGGGCATGCAGGCGATCGTCGAGGATTTCGAAGAGGCAAATCCGAATGTGGACGTGGAGTTCATGACCGCGCCCTGGACCGAAGTGTTTACGAAGTTCAATGCGACCTTCGGTTCCTCCTCGGCCCCCAACCTGATGGTGATGCACATCTCCGACATTCCTCAGTTTGCCGATAGGAAGATGCTCAATGCGGTAGACGGACTGCTAGCCGAGATGGGTGTGAAGGAAGGCGATTATCCCAAGCCGGTGTGGCAGGGACAACACTACGGCGGAAGCCAGTACGGAGTGCCGTTGGACTACCATCCCATGGCCGTGTTTACCAACGTGAAGATGTACAACGCTGCTGGTCTGGATGCGAACATGCGCTTCACCAGCAAGGACGTTTTCCTCAACGCCATGAGTAAACTGACCGACGGCGAGCAGTACGGCGTAGGCATCGGTGTTCCCCATGCGCACACCATGCGCTACTGGTACGGTCTGCTCTATCAGGCCGGCGGTTCTTTCCTGAACGCCGATCAGAGCGAAGCTGCTTTCAACAGCGCGGCCGGTGAAAAAGCCGTGCAGTTCCTCGCGGATCTGGTGTACAAGTACAAGGTCGCCCCTGTTCACGAAACCGACATCGACCGTGATTTCCTGGCCGGGACCGTGGCTTCCCTGATCGAAGGACCCTGGTGGGTTCCGGGTGCCGCGGAGCAGGAAGGGCTTGAGTTTTCCACCGTACCTTTCCCCACGATTTTCGAGCAGAAAGGCGTCTGGGCCGGAGCTCACACCCTCGTGCTTCCCAATCAGGATGACAAGGGCAAGAAGGATGGGGCCATCAGCCTGATGCAGTACATCGCCGGCAACACGGTTGCCTGGGGAGCGGCCGGGCAGATTCCCGCCTCACTTGCGGTTATCAATTCCGCCGAGTACAAGGCCCTGCCCACGTACAAGTATTTCAAACAGTTCATCGAGCAGGGTGATTACGTTCATTTTGAGCCCGTCATGAAGGCCAACGCCGAGTTCGGGGCCGACAACGAGCTCTCTCCCGTTCTCAACGCCATATACGGCGTGGTGCTGGGCGAAAGCAAGGCCGCCGAAGCCATGGAACAAGCGGCAGCGGACGTCAACAGTATTCTGAACAAATAGGTTCCGCATGAGTGATGCGATGGTTGTCCGGCCGCCTCGATAAGCGGCCGGGCTCCATCGCTTTGAAAATCGATGCGGCTGGAGGTACAGGGTGCACAAACAGTCTTCGCGCGGCTGGCGGCAGGCCATGTGGGCGGCGCTGTTTTTACTGCCGTACTTTATACTGTTCATCTCGTTGAAAATAGGTCCCCTGGTGGTGAACTTCTGGATGAGCCTCCAGGAACTGGACATCATCGGCAAGGGCGTATTCAACAATTTCGGTAACTATAAGGTCTTGTTCCAGGACCGGCTGTTTTGGAGATCCTTGAACAACACCTTCTACTACCTTGTTCTGGTCGGCCCGGTGAACGTGGCCGGCGGATTTCTGCTGGCCATGTTGCTCAATCAGAAGCTCAAAGGCCGGATCATTACCCGAACCGTGGTGTTCATGCCGTATGTAATCATGGTCACGGTTGTGGGCGCGATATGGCGCTGGCTGTTGGACGGTCGCTTCGGTCTGCTCAACTACTACCTGCAGAAAATCGGCCTGGAGTCGGTTCCCTGGTTGAGCAGTTC
The DNA here is from genome assembly GCA_964520025.1 of uncultured Spirochaetaceae bacterium. GTDB lineage: Bacteria > Spirochaetota > Spirochaetia > SZUA-6 > DRHE01 > JAFGQJ01. Next base: position 11,624 of record CAZFMD010000051.1, on the reverse strand, counting down.
CTCGACCGCCATGATCGGAATCGCCATGGCCTCGGTCTGGTGGACGATCGGCTACAACACGGTAATATACCTGGCTGCTTTGCAGGACATACCGAAGGACATCCTGAATGCCGCGGATATAGACGGAGCCGGTCCGCTGCGGAAATTGTTCGCCATTATCATCCCCAGCGTAAAGGGAGCCACGGCATTCGTGGTGCTGACCACCGTAATTTACTCGATGCAGGTCTTCGGGCAGGTCTATACCATGACCAGCGGAGGACCCCAGTACAGCACGGTTACTCTGGTGCACTATCTGTACGTGAAGGGATTTCGGGAGTTCAACCTGGGCTACTCCTCGACCCTGGGAGTCGTGCTGTTCTTCGTGATCCTGGCGCTGTCTGCCCTGGTGTACGCGACCTTCGGGGAACGAAAGGCCAAAGGATAGAGCCATGAATCGAAGCGAGGTGTCTTTTTCATCCGCAAGAACGACGAAATTGCTCAGATCACTGCTTCTGTATTTTTTGTTGGCCGTTATCACGCTTGTCGCCCTGACCCCCACGTTGTGGATGCTGTCCACATCGTTCAAGAAACAGCATGAGATCTTCCAGACCGAGGTCAAATGGATCCCCCGCGAGTTCACGGCCGAAAACTACATCAAGTCATTCGAGCTGTTTCCCCTGTGGATGTGGTTTCGCAACAGCATATTCGTTGCCGTCTTGACCCTGGTGCTTACACTGGCCTGTGACATCATGGCGGCGTATGCTTTCAGCAAGTTAAACTTTAAAGGAAGAAATGTGCTGTTCGCGCTGGTAGTGGCCTCGATCATGCTGCCGCGGGAGGCGGCTATCGTGCCGATGTACCGCCTGATCCGGAACCTGGGCATGATGGATTCGTGGGCGGCCATCATCCTGCCCCAGGCCGCCGAGGCGATCGGCGTGTTTCTGCTGGCGCAGTTCTTTCGTAATGTTCCCAACGAGCTCAGTGAGAGTGCCGCCCTTGACGGCTGCGGTCACTGGCGCATCCTGTGGCGGATCGTCACTCCGCTTTCGGTTCCGATCCTGGCGGTGTTGATTATCCTTACTCTGGTAAACTCGTGGAACAATTTCTTGTGGCCGCTTATCGTGGCGGCCAGCGAAGCTTCGGTTACGCTGCCGGTCGGCCTGGCCAGCGTGATGTCGGGTTCCAGTGAAGCGGCCGAGGCTCGTCAGTTCGGGTTATTGATGGCCACCGCTTTCATCTCCTGTTTGCCGACCATTGCCGTGTTCCTGGTGCTGCAGAAGCAGTTCATACAATCCGTCACCATGACGGGTCTGAAGTACTAAAAGCCGCTCGTTCGCAAGCCGTACGTGCCTCAGACAAAATACAGATCTCAATTGAAGAGGTAGGAAACGATGTTGTTGGAAGTGAAAATGCCGAAAACCGGGCTGACCATGGAAGAAGGCACGATTGTTCGCTGGCTGAAATCGGAGGGACAGCCCGTAGCCAAGGGGGAAGTGCTGCTGGAGATAGAGTCGGACAAGGCGACGCTCGAAGTGGAATGCGAGTATTCGGGAATCCTGGAAAAAATAAAGGCTGCTGAGGGCGATATCGTACCGGCGCTGCAGACCATAGCGTATGTACGTGAAGATCAGCAGGGATAGAGAATCGAGGAAGAATTTATGGATAAACAAGCACTGGGCGAGCTGTATCGGATGATGCTCCGCATCCGGCGGTTTGAGGAAGAAGTGATTCTCCTGAACCAAAAGCAAATGGTTCCGGGATTCATCCATTCCTATATCGGTGAGGAAGCTACGGCGGTCGGCGCCTGCGCCGCCCTCAATGAGGATGATTACATCGTGTCGACTCACCGCGGGCATGGTCACATCATCGCCAAGGGCTGTGATGTGAAGCTGGCCATGGCCGAGCTGTTCGGCAAGGTGGATGGTTATTGCCGCGGAAAAGGCGGATCGATGCATATCGCCGACGCCCGCCGCGGAGTGATCGGCGCCAACGGCATCGTCGGTGCGGGAATGCCTATCGCCTGCGGGGCAGGGCTGGCCGCACAGCTCGAAAAACACAGACGAGTGGTCCTCTGTTTTTTTGGAGACGGGGCTTCAAATCAGGGGACCTTTCACGAGAGTCTGAATCTGGCTTCGGTTTGGAAATTACCGGTTGTCTTCATTTGTGAAAACAATCTGTATGCCATTTCCGTATCGCAGGAAGTTCATCAGAACGTTCGCAACGTATCGAAGCGCGCCGTCTCCTACGGCATTCCCGGATACAGCATTGATGGAAATGACGTGCTGGGAGTTGCCGAGACCGTGTCGAAAGCGGTGAGCCATGCGCGAGACGGCAGCGGGCCTTCACTCGTCGAGACCAAGACCTACCGATGGCGCGGTCACAGTGAAGCCGATCCGGTATACGGGACACGCAGCCGGGAGGAGGTCGAAGGGTGGAAGGAGAAATGCCCCATCAAGCGATTCTGCGGGTATCTTTCGAGTGAAGCGGGATTTACCGAATCTGAGCTGGATGAAATCGATGCGGCGGTCCAGATAGAGATCGGCGAAGCCGTGGCTTATGCACAAGCTAGTGAAAATCCGCACCCCGCAGCCGCCTTGGAGGACGTATATTACGGGAGTCGAGCAAGATGAGAAATATCAGTTTCCGGGAGGCCTTGAGAGAGGCTCTCGACGAAGAGATGAGCAGGGACGATAAGGTCATTCTTTTCGGGGAGGACTTGGCCCTGATGGGCGGGGCCTTCGGCGTGACCAAAGGATTGCTTGAGAAATACAAGTCGGAACGGGTACGCGACACACCGATTTCCGAATCTGCCATCGTCGGCACCGCATTGGGGGCGGCGGCCTGTGGTTACCGGCCGGTTGCCGAAATCATGTTCTGTGATTTTTGTTTCTGCGGCATGGACCAACTGGTGAACCAGGTGGCCAAGATGACCTATATGCTGGGCGGGCAGCTGGCCTTTCCCCTGGTTGTCAGGACAACCTGCGGTGCCGGCGTATCGGCGGCGGCGCAGCATTCGCAGAGCACCGAGGCCTATTTCATGCACACACCCGGCTTGAAGATCGTCTGTCCGGCCACGCCGGCAGATGCAAAGGGCCTGTTGAAGAGTGCGATTCGGGATCCGGACCCGGTTTTGTTTTTCGAAAATAAAACCCTGTACAACAGGAAGTCCGAGGTGCCGGAGGAAGAGTACCTCATTCCCCTCGGGCAGGCAGACCTTAAGCGCCGGGGAAGCGAGGTGAGCGTGATCGCCACCATGGCGATGGTGCCCAAAGCTCTGCAGGCCGCCGAGCAAATGGCGGGCAAGGGTGTCGAGGTCGAGGTGATCGATCTACGTTCCCTGGTACCGCTGGACAGGAAAACGATCCTCGAGTCCGTGAAACGAACCGGTAGAGCCGTCGTGGCCGTCGAAGAACCCCGGACTTGCGGCGTAGCCGCCGAGATCTGCACGTTGGTGGCCGAAGAAGCTTTTCAATACCTGAAAGCACCGGTGTCACGGGTGTGCATGCCGGATGTACCGATACCGTTCAACCCGGAGCTGGAGCGTTTCGTAATTCCCCAGAGCCGGGATATCGAGCAAGCAATCGGGCGTGTGCTGGAGTGGAAAGCCAAGGGGTGAGGGAGATGGAACAACTGAACAGAGCGGTCACGGTAAAAAAACTGTACGGCGAGCTGAAGGCGCGCAATCGCAGCTGTACCCTGCTTGGGATCGGGCCGGTGTCCGAAGTGACGATTCGAGCCACCATGCAGCTGGCCGTGCAGAGACGCTTCCCGCCTATCTTCATAGCCTCGAGAAATCAGGTCGACCTTGAACAGTTCGGCGGCGGATACCTCATGGGCGGTACGGACCAGGAGAGGTTTGTCGAGCTGATCGAAAGCGCCTGCCGGGAGTTCGGCTACAGCGGGCCGGTATACATCTGCCGGGATCACGGCGGGCCGTGGCAACGAAACCGCGAGCTGGACGGCATGATCCCCGTGGCCGAGGCCATGGATATCGCCAAGCGGTCCTTCCGCGCCGATATCGAAGCGGGATTCAACTACCTGCACATAGACCCCACCAAATGCCCGCATCCGTTCGATGAGGAGGATTTGTGCGAATGGACGGTCGAGCTCGAGCGCTACTGCGAGCAGCACAGAAAATCCTTAGGACTAGGCGAACTGGATTACGAGGTCGGTGCCGAGGATATTCAGGGAGGGTTGACCGAGGTCGCCGCTTTCGATTCCTTTCTCAGCCGCCTAACCTCGACTCTTGAAGCGGAGGGACTTCCCCTGCCGACCTGCATCGTGGGGCAAACCGGTACCCTGACCCGTATGGATCGAAACGCCGGTCATTTCGATCGCGAGCAGGCTGCAGCCCTCAGCGTGGCGGCGGCAAAGCACCGAATCGGATTGAAAGAACACAACGGCGATTATCTGAGCGCTCCCACCTGCCGCATCCACCCGGAGCTGGGGATCAGCGCCATGAATGTGGCCCCTGAGTTCGGCCTGAAGGAAACCGAGGCTCTGCTCTATCTGGGCGAGCTGGAGCAAAAACTGATCGGGGAGGGTTGGATCTCCGGGGAGGCGGGTTCGGACATGGGAGCGCTCTTGCGGCGCAAAGCATACGAACAGGCGCCGTGGAGAAAATGGCTGCTTGAAGAGCAGAAAGGTCTTTCCCCGGAGCAGATCGCCGAAAACGAGTTGTTGCGCTACGCCATTACCAGGGTTTGCGGACACTACGTATTCGATGACCAGGAGGTATCGAAGGCTCGGGGATTGCTGTACAGGAATATAGACGAGTTTCAAGCGCTCGATCAAAGCGCGGCGGAGTTCGTTCACCGGCAAGTGAAGCAGGCTATCGAGTTTTACGTCGATTGTTTCAAGCTCGAAGGTGTGAACTCGGTCCTGCCCGATTGACCGGCGATGAACCGTCATTTCGCAGCCGCGGATATCGGCGGAACGAAGATAACGGTCAGCATCGCCGGCAAGGAAGGTTTGCTTGCCAGGATCTATCAGCCGACCAACAAACAGGGGGATGATACTACCGTTCCCCGACAGGTGCATTCACTGATCTGTAATCTCTGCCGCCAAATCGACATCAAGTCGGAGCAGATCGAAGCGGTGGGGATCAGCACGGCCAGTCCTTTCAAGATCTGCGCCCGCCGCATCGCGACAGTCACGCCAACTCTGTGCGGAGGGCTGGTAGAGGAGCGCGAAGATCCGTGCAATTCCTGGAAGCAAATTCCTCTGGAACGTGAATTGGGCAAGTACTATCCCAAGATCAGCATCAGCAACGATTGCGTGTCTGCGGTGGTGGCGGAGAAGATGTTCGGGGCCGGCCGCGGTGAAGATAATCTCGCCTACGTCACCTGGAGCACGGGGATCGGAGCCGGGGCTTACGTGGACGGACATCTGTTGAGAGGCAAAAACAACAATGCCCTTCATCTCGGCCACATATTTTTGGCTTCCAGCGATCGAAACCAGCCCAAATGTTCCTGTGGCAGCTACGGGCACCTGGAGGCGATGGCGGCCGGACCCGCCATCGCCCGAGAGGCGGGTCTTCCCGCTCCAGAGGTATTCATACGCTTGCGGGCCGGTGACAGAGCGGCATGCGAACTGGTTAAGAAGATTTCGGTTATTTTTGCACGCGGACTGGTGAACCTGACTTGCATTCTCGATACGCGTTTGATCATAATAGGCGGCAGTGTGGCTCTGAACAATTGGGACCTGTTGGCGCCTTTGGTGCGTAATGAGTTCTACTCCTCCTTCCCCGCGCTCACAGAGGATGTGCGGCTTCGTGCCCCAAGCTTGGGCAAGTACGTGGGCGATATTGCGGCGCTGAGCCTGGTGTTGCCGGCGGAGTGGATAGAGACCTATCGGGCGAGAAAACCGTGGATGGATGCGCCGCCGCTGCTCAACCTAGACAGCGAGCCGCTTTGACGGAAGCGGTGTGCGTGGTACCATAGGATTGCAGTGGAAAAGGCGTCTTAGTGGATTAGGCAAGATGAATATCGACGATCAGTTGTTGTACAGAGTTGCAGAAGACTACTATGTCAAGAATAAAATACAGCGCGAGATCGCCAAAGAACTGGGAGTGTCCCGGGTTCAGGTGAGCAAGTACCTGAAAATGGCGAAAGAGAGAGGTTTGATTCGCGTAGAGGTTATTGCGCCGCAGCTGACCGAGGAGCAGCAGGCCGCTTACGACGCGAAGTTCAAGGACAGATTTTCAATTGAGAAGGTACTGATCGCTCCGGGCTGCGGCCACGAGATTGCTCTACGGGCCCGCCTGTCCGCTTTGGCCGAAACCTACATTTTCGGAAATATCGAGGATCCCTACACCACCGTCGGCTTGGGGTGGGGTCACTCGGTCTGCGATTTTACCGAAAACATCGGCCGATACAAACTCACATCCTGGCGCATCGTGCCGTTGGCTGGAGGCAGTACCTTTGCCTCCAGCAAATACTACAACACAAACCATATCGTCCATCTGTTAGCCGAGAAACTCGAAGCCCAGGCGGTGTTGCTGTACCTGCCGTTCCTGATGGAGCCGAACAAGTATCGGGATAGTCATTCGTTTACAGAAGAGTACGACCGCGTGTATTCGATCTGGGAGCAGCTGGATGTCGTTGTTTGCGGCGTCGGAAACCCGAGAAATCTCGTCCGCTCGCCGTACTTCCGCTCCGAAGTCATAAAGGACTACATCGATGAAATGGAGAAGCAAGCGGTGGTCGGGGACATGCTGACACACTGCTTCGATGTTGACGGGAACTATATTCGCTGTGCCATCGAAGAGCGTATGATAAATGTGAGTTTCGAGCAGATCCGCCGCGCCAAAAGAAAAGTTATCATCACTTTCGGAGACGACAGAGTCGAGGCGTTGATCGGCGCGATGAACGCACGGCTCATCGATGTGTTGGTGACCGATCAAGACACGGCGGACGGAATTTTAGCCCGGCTATCGAAGCCGCAGCAGGAATGACACCCGGGTCTCGACCAAATTGTTCTCCGGGTATAGACTCGGTTTCAACGAAACTAAGTAGACGGGGCTGTAGTGGCGAAAAACAAGCAATCAAAATGCTATCTCGGAATTGACATCGGAACCACCAACACAAAGGCCTTGTATGTGACCGAGCAGGGAGTTGTTGCCGAGGTTCTGAAGGAATACACTCCCGTTCGTGATAAGCACGGCGTTTGTTACCTGGATCTGCGGAAGCTCGAAAATATCATCAATCGCTTCCTTCTAAAAATCTCTTCGCAATACAGACTCGAGGGCGTCTGTTTTACCAGTATCGGTGAATCGATCATTCCGGTCGGAGGCGGCAAAGCCCTGGCCGATCCGCTTTTATGGTACGAACAGGCCACGGACGGGACGGCTCAGAGTGTATATCCTCGGATTCGAGAACTGGTAGACTACAGCGTAACCGGAGTGGGCAATGACAGCACGCTCGGGCTGTACAAGTTGCTGTGGATGAAGGAGCATCTTGATCTCGAGGATGTCGAGTTCTGGCTGCCCATTTCCTCTTATTTCATCTATCGCAATACCGGTGTAGCGGTGTGGGATTATTCCCAGGCGGGCAGGAGCTATGCCGTGGACATCCACGGTAGGTGTTGGAACGAAAGGCTGCTGGACCGTTTCGACCTGCAGGATTGTATGGGAGAGCTAAGCTATATGGGCCGGGAAGTGGCCGAAGACGATAACGGCGTTCGGTATTTCCTTGGAGGGCACGATCATATCTGCGGTCTGAATTACGTGAGGGAGCTGTTCGGCAGGCGGCCCTTTATCTATGATTCCCTGGGTTCCTCCGCGTTTACCGTCACCCTGGCCGAAGAAAAAGACCGGGAGCTGCACTTCCGTGAATCGTTCATGAAGCCGAACGGAATTATCGGCATCGGTTTCAGAGAGAAGCAGTACTACCTGCAAAACTCGATTCGCTACGCGGGTAAGCTCCTGCAGGCCCTGGCCGGACTGACCGGTGTTGCCCGGGCCGGGACACCAGGATTCTACGATGAGATGAATCGAAGGATCGGTGAAAGAGTGCCGGCCGCCGAGAGGAATTGTCTGTTCGTCGTAGGCGGGGACCTCAACGCGGATCTGCGCAGCAATACCTACTCGCTACTGAACATCCCTCTGCAAGCCGATGCAGTCGATTTGGTCCACAGTGCCTACCTATACCTCTGCACCATGACGCGGCTGATCGTGGGCCGGCTTCGGGAGTTCATCCGCGAAGATCCGGTCTTTTTTACCGGTGGCGCTACGGTGAGCAACAAGATGCTTATGGAATACAAGGCCTCCATCTTGGGCCGGCCCGTGAACATGCTCGATATCGAAGAGCTGAGCGCTCTGGGAACGGTGTTTTGCGTCCTTCAGGGGCTCGACGAACATGAGGTGATTGAAAAGGTCAGCACCAATACCGGAACCAAGACCGTATACCCCAACGCCAAGCTCCGTGCGAGCCTTCTGGAAATGTCGGATGCTATGTTGGAACAGTATCGCATCCTGAAGGGGCAGGCGGGCCTGGATGTCCTGCAACTGATCACCTCTCCCGGTTTCGCTTCATGACCCGTTGCGTCTTGAGTGCGGATGCCCGGGATTGGAAGGTATTGGTGGTCGGTATCGGCGGGGTCGGTGGATACTTCGGAGGGCTTTTAACCAGATACTACGGAGAATCGCGGGCAGCTCGCAAGCAGGGTGCTGCTGAGCCGCTGCGACAGGTGAACACGACCTTCGTAGCCCGGGGCGATCACCTTCGGGCAATCCGAGAGCAGGGGCTGCTGCTCAACACAGCCGAGCAGCGCGGGCTGATCTGCCGCCCCGATCAGGCCACGGATGCGATCGAGCAGCAGGAGGCACCGGATCTCTGTCTTGTCTGCATAAAGGGCTACGATCTGGATGAGGTGAGCCGGCGCTTAGCGCCCCTGGTCAGAGAAGACACGGTGGTTATGCCCCTGCTCAATGGGGTTGATATCCGCGAACGTATCCGTCGCCATGTCGAAACCGGGATCGTGCTTCCCGCCTGCGTCTACGTGAGCGCGAGCATCGATCGGCCCGGCGTGGTGACCCAGAAAGGCATGGCCGGGCTTCTTGCCTGCGGCCGGGATCCGGATCATCCGGACTATGATCCTTTGCCCGTGGTGACTCTGTTCGATCGGGCCGGTGTAACGGTGCGGTATGAAGCGGATCCCTATCCCGCCATCTGGGAGAAATACCTGTTTATCGCCTCCTACGGCCTGGTTACCGCCTGGGCCGAAAAGCCCTTCGGCGCCGTGTTGCAGGATAGGGAGCTGCACGGGCTTGTTCGCGGGATCATGGAGGAGATCCGGGCTGTGGCCGGGCACAGGGGAATCGATCTGGGGGAGGGGATCGTCGAGAGCTCCCTCAAGAAGGCGGAGAACTTCCCCTTCGAGACCAAGACCTCATATCAGCGGGACGTGGAGGGTCGCCGTCGCAACGAGGGCGACCTGTTCGGGGGCACGGTCATGCGCCTGGGCAGGGAACTCGGCGTTCCCACACCGGTCACAGAACGATTGTACAGAGAGATCGAAGAGAAGGTAGAGGGTGCAGGGCAGCAGGGCAGCCCGGTCTAGCTCCGAATCCCTGCTGCCCTCGCTCTACTAGTAGAACTTGCCCCAGGCCACGCGCATGCCGATCACCGGGGTGTAGACCAGGAAATCCTCGAAGGGAACCCCCGGGGCCAGATTTCCGGCGATCTGGTAGCCCGCGTACAGGGAGGGCATGAACCAGCGGTTGATGGGGATACCCACCTCTAAGGTGATTTCCTCCATGAAGGCGAAAAATCCCTCCTCCCCGCCCACGCTTTCCTGGTTTCCCGTGGATATCCCGCCTATGCCGGTCCAGCTGATCAGGGAAACGGTAATCGGCCTGTCGATGAAGCGCACGCCGTTGATCACCCCGCCGAACCCTCCGGCGATTCCCGTGTCCCCGTCCATGTCGGTAACGGCGAAGCCGAAGCCGCCGGTGATGGTGTTTCCATGCACCCCGTATCCATAGCCGCCGTAGTAAGCCAGGCCCAGGGAGTTGTTGCGAATCGGATAGTCCTTTAAAAACGGATACTCCGATGTCTGCAGGCCGTAGTACATGCCCCCGGCACCGTCGGTAAATCCGAATGTAGCGCCCAGGGCGATGAAGAGGGCAAGCAGAAAACAAAGCTTCTTGTTCATATAGGATTCCTCCTCGATGTTTGCTTTTCTATCTTTGAAACACCGGAAGTGGGAGAATTTGTCACCACCCCGTTGGATTACTGTTGGGCTTATTGAGGGGGAACGAGAGAGGGGGGTGGGTTTGCACCGGCGCTTACGTCGGTAGCCATATCGGCATCGACATCAACGCCAAAAAAAGGCCGCCCGATGCACCCGCATCGAGCGGCCGGTCTTGTGCCGGTGAATCCTGCTACATGTGGAATCCGATGTGGAATCCACCTATGGGAATAATGGGAAGGTTTAGATCGTCCCCAATTTCACCATTGAAGAAGAAACGCTCGATTCCTCCGTAGAACTGCAGGTACATGCCGAAGTCACCTTCGAACTCCCAGAGGTAGCGCCAGCCGATGTCAACGCCCGCGGTTACATCGTTATAGGTATCCGTTCCCCCGGCGTCGACGAACTTGAAGTTGAGGTACATCAGGCGGCCGCTGATGAAGAAACCCGTGGCTATCTGGGAAGGAAACAGGCGGACGACGGCACCTCCGGTGAACCGTTTCGAATAGCTGTCCGTTTCCAAACCGAAGAGTTTTCTCTGCGCTTCTCCGTTCACGTAGTTGAACTGAGCGGCCAGCTCCAAGAAACCGGTAAGTGGTATGCCCACCTCTCCGCTGTACACCCCCCAGATCCAGCTGAACGGGTTGAGGCCCACGTGTACGGTATGCTTCTCCACATCCTGTTTGGCGAACGCGCCTGCTCCCACCAGAACCAAGAGCAGGAGACTGACAATCAGAGATTTCACTGTTTTGCTCATAAATTTCCTCCTCCGATTTTTAATGAATCCCTCGAGCAATCAAGCCCTCATTTTTCTAATATAGCACGAAATTTCCTTTTCTCCCAGAAGAATAGAGAGCAAAGGAGGTGAAAAATTCCTGGTATTGACGGCTGGAAGGATATCACGGACACTTGTGAAGCGGAGGGAAGATGAAACGGATCGTTCTTGTGTTGCTGTTGGCAATCCTGTTCGTAGGGATGGCCTGGACGGATGGCCCGCCCGTGCCCAAGGGTGCCGTGTCGCTTCAAGGAGGCGGCTCCCTGGTCGCCCCGGCCGGGGTTGAACTGGAGTTCTTGGCCGGTCCGGTCGGATTTAGCTTGGAGACCCGCCTTCTTGTGTGGAAGCTGGGCGGGGAGTGGAGCGGCGTTCTGGAACCCGGGATCAATCTGCGTTTCTACTTCGGTGGTTTTGATCGGAGCCTGTTCTTCTTTGCCGGTGTCAGCTTTCTATCCCTCTGGACATTGAGTCCCTTTTCCATGGATCAGGGGATTCTGAAGCCCCGGACCGGATTCGGCTACAACTGGCTGTTGGGAGCAGAGGACAGCTGGCGCCTGGGCCTGGAAATCGGGGCCGCCTGGCTTCAGGAACTCATCGAGGGCGATCTGTACGACATCATGTTTCCCGTGGTGCCCCACGCCATGCTCCTCTTCGGCAGAACCTTCTAGCGCCCCAGCCG
>CAZFMD010000050.1:0-17019 GCA_964520025.1 uncultured Spirochaetaceae bacterium | reverse complement strand
GGTGCAAATTGTAAATTTAGTTTGCAGAATGTGCCGGCGGGGTAACCTCTAATCCTCAACAGCCTCTGTGGCAAATGGATAGATTCTTGAGGCAGGGAACAACCCTGGTCCCCCGGCGGTTTTTCTGTTATATAGAGAACCCAATGCGCATCATAGATTTTCACACCCACGCCTTTCCCGATTCCCTGGCCGAACAGACCGTGGCCAAACTCTGCGCCTTTGCCAACGTGGAGACTATCCTGGACGGCAAGGTCTGCTCCCTGATCGCCGAGATGGATCGCCTGAGTATCGAAGCGTCGGTGGTGCTGACCATCGCCACCAAGCCGAGTCAATTCGAAGCCATACTCGACTGGTGTACGAGTATCGCCTCCCACCGTCTGCATCCCTTTGCCTCGGTCCACCCGGACGATCCGGAGGCTGTAGAAAAGATCGACCGGGTCCAGGCGGCCGGCCTGAAGGGGATCAAGCTGCATCCCTACTATCAGGAGTTTCGCTTCGACGAACCGCGCCTGTTCCCACTGTACGAACGCATCGAACAGCGGGGGTTGATCCTCCTGGCGCACACCGGGTTCGATTTAGGCTACCCCAGCGAACGGGTCGCGGACGCGCCAATGATCATGGAGGTGGTGCGCGCCTTCCCGAAATTGGAACTGGTCACCTCCCACCTCGGAGGCTGGCAGGATTGGGATTGCGTGGAGAAACATCTGCTCGGAAAGCCCGTGTACATGGAAATCTCCTACGCCTTTCCCTTCATCGGGTTGGAGCGGGCCCGCCGCTTTCTCCTTGCTCATCCCCCCGAGTACATCCTCTTCGGCAGCGATTCCCCCTGGGGCAGTCAGGAAGAAACACTGGAGATTCTACGCTCCCTGGAGCTGGGTGAGGAGTTGACCCGGCGCATCTGCTTCGACAATGCGGCCCGGCTCCTGGATTTGGTCTAAGCTCCGTCGGCCGCCCGGCAGATTTTCGATTGGGTGGCGAGATTATTGACAGTTGTTGTAATATAATGATTCGGTTCAGGCAGCTGACCGCTGCCGTCTCTGTCCCGGCCTGTATCGTGAATCGAGTGTTGATAACGGGAGGGTTTGCATGGACGTCCGGCAAGTTGTTGGGATTCTGATCATTCTGGGAGCCTATGGGCTGACCTGGTTCTTCCTGCTCAGGTCTCTGAGAATCGTAAAAATCATCGATCAAGAAGGACTCGATCATGCCGGCGAGATCAAAGCCAGGCTCAAGAGCAAACGCTCCGCCGCGGCGCCCAAAGAATCGGGGGAAACCGACGCAGCAAAGCGCCCCGGTGAGAGAAACGAGTCCGATCCGGGTGGGCAATGAGAGCCGTTCGAACCGAGCTGTCCCGAGAGCTGTCCCTGTTTCACATCACCATGATGGGCGTGGGCATGATGATCGGGGCCGGCGTATTCGTTTCCACGGGGATCGGCATCGGCGTGGCCGGTCCGGGCGGCATCCTGATGGCCTTCGCCCTGAACGGGCTGTTGGCCTTTCTCTCCGTGATGACCTATGCCGAGCTGGGATCGGCCATCCCCCACGCCGGTGCCGGCTACTCCTATGTCCAGAAGAGCTTCGGGGGTTTCCCGGGATTCTTTTCCGGCTGGATCAGCTGGTTTGCCCACGCGGTGGCCGGGAGCCTGTACGCCATTACCTTCGCCAAATACACGATTCACTTCCTGGCCCAGGCCGACCTGTTCGCCTGGCTCAACCTGAACCTGCCCCTCTATGAAAAGGTCTTGGCGGTCCTGACCGCCCTGGTATTCATCTACATCAACTATCGAGGGGCCTCGGAAACCGGAACCGCCGGCGCGGTGATGGCTGTCGGTCAGACGATCGTGCTGGCTGCCATCGGGCTGGCCGGCGTGTATGTGGCGATCCGGAATCCCTCCACCATGAGAAACTTCGAACCCTTTCTGCCGAATGGCTGGGGCAAGGTGCTGGTGGTGATGGGCTTCAGTCTGGTGGGCTACGAGGGGTATGAGGTTATCGCCAATACGGCGGAGGAGGTGGTGGAGGCCAAGAAGAACGTGCCCAAGGGGATCTTCTTCGCCGTGATTATCGTCATCACCACCTACCTGCTGGTGGCCTTTGCCGCGATCGTGGGTGTGCGAGCTACCGGAACCTCGGTGATCCGGTGGTTTCAGTCCCAGGGCGCCACCGGTTTTGCCGAAGCAATAGGCCGGCTGTTGCCCGCCGGAGGTCTGCTGGTCACGCTGGCTGCGATATTTGCCAGCACCTCGGCCCTGAACGCCACGATCTACTCTTCAACCCGCATATCCTTCGCTCTGGGCAGGGACGGCTATCTGCCCAAGTACTGTGCCCACATCTCCCGGAAAAACCGGACCCCCACCGTGGCCCTGCTGCTGTCCGGAACCGTGATCGTGATCATCGCCGCGGCCCTGCCCGTGGAGGTGGTCTGTGCCGGGGCCAGCCTGTTCTTCATCGTTCTGTTCAATCTGGTAACCCTGGCTGCAATCAAGATCAGGATCCAGCAGGGTGAGAGCCTGAGCTACGGGTACCTGATGCCCCTTTTCCCCGTGATCCCCATCATTTCCTTTGCCGGGCGTTTGCTCATCGGGATTTTTCTCTTCGATATGGGGGTATTGGCCTATATCATCGCCGGCAGCTGGATCGGCTGCGGCGTGCTGTTGTACTTCAGCTATTCCAAAGCCCACGCCCGGGAGGTCGAAGCGGGCAAGCCGTTGGAGACCATCATCCTGGGCGCCAAGGGGTATCGGATCATGGTTCCGGTCGCCAATCCCCAGACCGCCCCCGTGTTGCTGCGCTACGCGAACCTGCTTGCCCGGGGCGCCGATGCGCAGCTGCTTGTCACCAGCATCGTGACCGTACCGTACCAGACTCCCCTCGGGGAGGCGCGGATGTTCTCCCGGGAGGCGGCCGAACTGGTGCGGGAAATGTCGGAACAGGCCGAGGTTCCGGTACAGACGGCGGTCCGATACGGTCACAACGTGGCCCGGGGAATCATCGGTGCCGTCAAGGAACGGAAGACCGATCTGCTCATCCTGGGCTGGCGGGGCTACTCCTTCTGGGAACATCACGCCATGGGCAGCACCCTGGACCCGGTCATCGGGCAGGCTCCCTGCGACATCATCGTGGTGAAACCGGATGAGAGCGATCCGGATCGGCGGATCCGGCGTATCCTCTTTCCGGTGAGAGGCGTTAGTTCCCACAGTGAAATGGCCGTGGAGGTGTTGAACCTGGCAGCCGAGCGCCACGACGCGGAGGTCACGATTCTCCACGTCCTGGCAAAAGGCGAGGACCGTGCCGATGCCCGGGAGATGGTCGATTCTCTGGTGCAGCAGATGCCGGATGTACGATGCGCCCCCCGGATCGTGGAGGGTGCGGATCCGGCCATCAGCATCTTCAACGAATCCAAGAACCACGACCTGCTGGTGATCGGGGCCACCAATGAGACCCGTTTTCAACGCCTGCTGTTCGGATCGGTTGCGGAGGTGATCGCCAAACACTGCCCGAGCACCGTGCTGATGGTGAAGCGCAAGCTGGGAATACCCCCGTGGCTGCGGGGCTGATGTCAAACAGTGCTGACGGCCGGGTTCACCTGCCGAAGTAGAACGAGTAGCCTACATCTGCGCCGACCATCAGGATCGTTTCCATATCGAACTCGAAATAAACGATGTCAAGATTGGCGAAAAAGTTCTTGTAGTAGATCCCCACTCCGGAGGGCAGCCCGAGATTCACGGCAAAGGCCAGGCCGTCCACCTTGTTGCCGAAGATGAGCTTTCCTGCGAACATCGGCAGGATAAAGTCCGCGAATCCGTATCCGGATTCATAACCCGCACCGAGACCCACATACCCCCCCAGGGAAAAGCGATTGGAGAACTGGAACACATAGCCGATGCCACCACCAATGCCGTACACACCGCCTTCACCACTGCCCAGGTTATCAGCGGTGGGGATCCACTTGACGACCCCGGCGATCGCCTCGATCGCGCCGCCCCGCCTGCCCTCACCCTCTGCGGCGGCGGGCTTCTTCTCCCGGACCGGTCTCGTGCTCACCTTGGGGGCGGGAGCTTTCTCGGCCACCGCTTCTTCGCCGGGTATGGCAGCGGTGGCAAACTCCTGGGCCAGCCGCCCGCTGTCGTCGATCAACTTGTTCAGATCCGTGTACTTCTCTGATCCGGTCTTGATGGCCTCTCCGGTTTCCACATCGATGAGCTTGATCGTGAGCAGGTACCGCTCCCCCACGCGTCCCACGCTTCCGACCACGATCTGATTGGCCGCCAGCAGCCGGCCTACTTCCAGCTGACAGCCCTCATCCGTGCAGTCATCGTAGGAGAACTCCATCTCCCGCAGCAGCGCCTCCCGCTGCATCCTGTCGATGACCCTGAACTTCCCCGTGTCGATGATGTGGGAGGAGAGGAAGTCCACGAACACCTCGACCTCCGCCCTGGAGATTCCGCTTGTTCTGAAGTCGAGCACCGAGATTAATGGTTTTTCGTCAGCCTGTGCCAGGAGGGGTACAGTCGAGACAATGATAAGAATAGTAACTATTAACATGAGTTTACGCATCGAACTCCTCCTTGAGAATATTCCCATTATAGGGCAGGAGGTACGATCGTGCAAACGCACGAAACATTTCGGTTTCCAACAATGCGAAGCACATCAACCGATGTTGATCGGATCCCTTCGCCGGGCTGGGTCAATCCATTATCTCAAAAACAATTATCAGGGGACAGGCTTCATGGGGTTGATGGGATTCAGCGTGATTCGCCTGTTTTTCGGCGACTGTTACGCACAGATTTGTTTGCACTTCTGGTACGAGGATTGCATAATGGGTCTCGTGGGATAAACCTGATGAATTTAATCAAAGATCGCAAACAGGGGTACCCGTGAAAGGACCGAGCGACAGAAAAATTCAGGAGCTCCTGCAGAGGCATTCAATAATCGAGGTTGTGCTGGTACTGCTCTCCGGGCTGGGCCTGGGTTTCTTTTTGTGGCGTTTGCGCGTTGACGAGATCACCTTCAACTCCTACCTGTTCTTCAACAACCTGGCGGTTCAAAATCGGCGGATGCTGTTGATCTATCTGGGCTCGGGAGCGGTTTTTCTGTTGCTGCTGTGGGTCCTCACCTCCGCCGTTGCTTCACGCCGCAGGAGCGCGGAATCCGCGCCATCAACGCGCATCACCGGCATCTTCTCCGTGGGATTGTTGGTCGGATTTGCCCCCCTTCTTGCCGTGCAGGCTTTCGAGGTCTATCACCCGTTCCTGTTTTTCTTCGTGGCTGCGGGCTTCCTCTTCACCGTCGTGCTGACAACCTACCTGATCGTTTCCGGCTCTTCGGCGGAGAGGGAAACAGCAGGGAAAAGCAGCAGCGGCGGGGGGAAGCAACACTCACAACGGGCAGACCGTGTCTGTTTCCTCATCATCGTCGCCCTGACCGCGGCCTACGCGCTGTACTTCAGTTTCTACACGGTGGGCAGGCATCTGGCCTTCCACACCTTTGCCTTCGATCTGGGCTGGCAGAACCAGGTGTTCTATACCCTGCTGCAAACGGGGTATCCCCGGGTAACGGGATTCATAACCATAGACCACCTGAGCAACCACTTTCAGCCCCTGTACTATCTGCTGGCTCCCGTGTACGCGCTGTACCGCAACCCGATCACGTTGCTGGTGATGCAGTCCGTTCTGCTGCCCTCCGGCGCCGTTCCGCTCTACCTGGTGGCCCGCAGGAGAACCGGCAATCCCTGGATCGCCCTGGTGATCGCAACCGGATTCCTGCTGCATCCGGCTCTGCACGGGATGAACAGCTTCGACTTCCACGGCCTGGTGCTGCTGGTGCCTATCTTCTGCTTTCTGATCTACTTCCTGGAATCTCGAAAAACCGCCCTATTTTGGGTGTTTCTGGCCCTGGCCCTGATAACCAGGGAAGACACGGCCGTAACGGTTTCCGGGGTGGGGCTATATGCATTCTTTGTGCTCAAACGTCGCCGATTGGGCATCGCCGTGCTGGTCGCCTGTGTCGGTTATTTCTTCCTGGTCTGCCAGGTCATGAGCGCCCTGGGGGGATTCCCCAACCTGGAGAACTACTGGCCCCTGGTTCTTCCCGAGCAGCAGGGCTTTCGGGGTGTTCTGAGCACTGTGTTCACCAATCCGCTGTACCTCTTTCGGCACATCTTCTTCAACGTGGACAAGCTGCGCTACCTCATCTCGATGCTGTTGCCCCTGCTGTTTCTGCCGCTGCTATCGGGAAAATCCGCGGTGCTCGCTCTGCCCGGCCTGGCCATCCTGCTGCTTTCCAGCAGAGAGCCCCACTACTCCTTGGGATTTCAGTACTCCACGCACATCCTCCCGCAGCTGTACTTTCTCGCGATCGCCGGGATTGCGAACGTGCGCAGATACCTGCAGCGGCGGCGAACGCAGCCCTTGTTCCGGATGATCGGAGAGCGTTTTGTGCCCGTGACGGCGATCGGCCTGCTGGCCGCCGGGTTGCTGATGAATTACCAGCTGGGGCTGGTTCTGTCGAAACGCTTTCCCGGTTTTGTGCAACCGACCAGCCGGGAACGAACCGCCCACGCCCTGTTCGCCCAGATCCCTCCTTCCGCTTCGGTAGCCACGCTGTCGCGGTTGTATCCTCATCTGTCCGGGAGGAAAGAGATCTATCTGCTGCACCGCATGTTTTCCGATACCGAGTATGTACTGGCCGATCTGGAGGCGCCCCAGCCCGCCACGGATCTGGCCGAGTTTTGGCTTTGGAGCCATACGAATAGCCCCGAATCTGTTAAAAGAATGATCGTTCCCCTGCTGCGGCAGGGCAGATACGGGGTGTTGCGTTATCAGGATGGATTTGTGCTTTTGAAGAGAGGGCACAGCTCCGAACAGGATTCGACGGTGCTGGCGGATATCCAAGCCCGCGTACCTGAAGCCGAACCGGGGCCGATCCCCTACTTCCGGGATCCGGCGGAAAATGTCCAGGAACCGCGCTACTCGGAGTCCGATCGGCTGCACGCCTTCTTGAAAGAACACTCCACCCGGACGATCCTGATCGCCGCCGGCGGGGAGTCGAGTACCGGACTTTCCTATCTCGCGAAGCAGTACCTCATGTTCGCAGGCTCCCGGATCAACACGCTCGGTAAACACGGCGGGTATGCGGCGGTGATCCATCGAAATCGCGTGGCCGCGGAGCTGATCGACAACCGGGGGGATGTGATCCTGGCCTCCCGTAATCATCCGGAGTTGAGCTCCACTGTACCCGGTCTGGAGGTGAGCATCGAATCATCGGGCAGAAGAAAGGAACCCAGGGCGTCGATCCGCGTAAATGGGCGGGAGGTGTCTGCAAACGGAATCGGATTGAACGTTGTGGTGCTGGATCACCGGCTTCGCGTTGTCTGTTCAGAGCTCTTCGCTACGGGGCAATAACAACCGGATTTGTTCTTGAAATCGGTCCCTCCGGTGCTATCCTGTCAGAGGAGGGGCCTGATCCCATATCGATTTTTATCACTCGAGAGGAACAAGAGATGAAATGGTGGGCCGTTGTGCTTGTCGGAGTACTGGGGACAGTCACATTGGGCTACGGCGAGCCGGTTGTCAACTCCATCGGGGGCGTGCTGTTTCCCGCCGCGGAGACATCTATCGAGCTGCGGGATCTCTCGATCGAACTGGAGCAGCGGGGAGAACGGATGTGGGCCACGGAGCAGTACGATTTCTACAACCCGGAGTTCGAGAGAAATCTCACGGTCGGTTTTCTTACCCTACCCTATATTCCCGCGGACCGGCAGCTGGACACCCGACTGGAACCCAACATCGAGCAGCTGAGAGCGGAGGTCAACGGCGAAGCCGTCGGTTTCAGGGTCAAGCCGATCGTGGAGACGGAGTTTCAGCGGGAGCTCAAGGAGATTACCGAGCTCAGCTGCGTGTACTACGCCTCGATCCATTTTCGACGGGGCCGCAATACGGTGCGCCTCTCCTACGGTTTTCTCCCATCCCGGGATTCTACAGGCGTTGGCGGACAGCTGTACTATCCCTTTACCGTCAGCCCCGCCGGATTCTGGGCTTCCCCCCGTATCGGCAGCCTGTCTCTGCGCATCAAAATGGAGGAGGGAAGCCGCTTTTCAGTGCCCCGCAACCTGGGTTCTCCTGCCGCGTCCAATCCGTGGCGGTTGACCGGGGAGGGCAGGATGAGCCGCAGCGATCTGACTCAGGATTCGGACGATGCGCTGTTGTACGTATACTTGAAAAGCGGCGTACTGGAGCTGGTACGGGATAACTACGAAGTGGCACGGGATTTGATGATCCAGATCTACAATCCCCTGGATCATGTGGAGCCGCTCAAGTCGATGTACTGGCGGGTGTACAACGGCAAAGGGCTTGAGCAGTACACGCAGGAGGATCTGCGCATCGCCCGAAACACGCTTTTCGCCCTGCACGGGTACAGGTTCCGAAGTGAGGATCTGTTCCGGCATTTTTCCCGCTATTTCTGGTACGACCCGGATCCCGAAGTGGTCAATTCTACGCAGATCCTTACAGGTTCCGAGCAGGCCCTGCTGCGCTACATCATGGGCCAGGAGAAGGTTCCCGGCCACCAGACTCATTCCCTCGACATTTTCCTGGATAAGTTCCGCCGGACCGTGTTGCAACACGATTGGCCGGAGGTAGTCGCCTATTTGGATCCGGGCTATGTAGAGGATCAGCTGAACGGCAGGTTCGGTGGGAACCGATTCACATTCTTGAGCGAGCTGTTCGGGGGTGTCGAACCCAACCTCATTACATCTGTGGAGTACGACGGTTTACCCGAAGGCGCGGCCAAGGACAAAGTGGTGGCCCGTTTCGGTGTAATGATCGGCGCACCCGGCTCTCGGCGGGGCCTGAGCTACCAGATCCGCCGCAGCGGCGGCAGTTACCGGCTGATCGGACCCCACGATGGGGTCGGCAACTACAAGCATGGCTCTTTTCGGGTCCGGGACGCCCGCGGTATTGTCGTGAGGATGCGCAGCGTGGGGGATCCCTACGTGCGCTGCTACAGTACCTGGATCCGGGACGGTGCAGGGGGGTATATCAACATCGACGGCGGGCCTTGCGACCCGCAGGCCTGGAAATCCTCTCACTGCAGCTGTCCCACGGTGGCGGGAGCGAAGGAACGGCGCTACGATCTGTCACCCTACACCCGCACTCCCTATACCGGGGAGGTCGTGGTGGCGGTTTCCTCCTATCTCGGCTACTGGAAGGTGGAGGTGGAGGCGGATGTCGGAGCAGCGTCGGGAGCGCAACCTTTGAGAAGCGGACAGCCCTGGAGCACGCCGACAGATTCGACTCAAAGCCACGCTGAGGTGAGAGAGATCCGCTATTGGGCGGCAGCCGGAGTTCTGCACGGAGAGGCTACTTTTCTGGCCTGGAACAGGAGCGGGTGCCCCGCCTGCATCCAGCAGATCGTGCTGATCTCCGACAACAGATCCGGGGGGCTCTACGATGCGGTGTGCATCGATATGGGGATCCCGGGACTGTTTCCGGGAAAAGAGCGACGGCTCAGCTTCGAAATTCCCTTTCCCGATCGGGGCACCAAGATCTGGGCATTTCCGGCTCTTCAGTATACCTGCCAAGATGCGGTGTCTCTGGCCAGGCAGAACTTCATGGCCTACAGAGAGGAGAACCCGCCGATTATCGGCAGATAGCCGAACATCGGCCATCCGGCGGGCAGCAACCGCTGAGAGCCACGAGGGCGAACAGTCGCCGCGACCTCAGGCGATGATGCGCACATCCCCTATTTTCAGGCCCTTGTCCTGGACAAACACGGGATTGAAATCCAGCTCCTTGATGCCCGGATAGTGCATCGCCAGCCGGGAGAGACCGACCAGCAGATCCAGCAGGGCTTCCCTGTCCAGTGTCGAACCTCCTCTGTAGCCGGCCAGCATCCTGTTGATCTTCAACCCATCCAGCATGTTCCCGGCTTCCTCCCTATTAAAAGGGGCTATGCACACCGCGGAGTCCCGCAGCAGCTCGGTAAGCACGCCCCCGGCTCCAACCAGGACGACCGGACCGAAGGTGGGGTCCTGTTTGATCCCGGCGATGATCTCCAGACCCTCGAGCACCTGCCGGTACAGCATGACTCCCCGGAATTCTTGCCTTGAGAAGCGGCCGGCCATATCGGCGAAGGCCTCCTGAACCTGCCCTTCATCCCGGAGGTTGAGCCGCACCCCGCCCACGTCGCTCTTGTGCAGGATCGTGGGGGAGACCACCTTCATAACCAGGGGAAAGCCCAGGGCGCGG
Source organism: uncultured Spirochaetaceae bacterium (assembly GCA_964520025.1). Classification (GTDB taxonomy): domain Bacteria; phylum Spirochaetota; class Spirochaetia; order SZUA-6; family DRHE01; genus JAFGQJ01. The sequence continues at coordinate 6,772 of CAZFMD010000050.1, read as the reverse complement.
ACGGCCTCGGGGATCTGCTCGCCGGAGGTGAGGTATCGATGAGCCGGGAAGGAGAAACCCTGCGCCTCCAGGAAGGACACCGCTTTGGGCTCCGGGACCGGAGCACCTGTGGCAAAGGGCAGGGGCGACGGTTCGCCCTTGGGAATCTCTGCGTATTGCCCCTCTACCGGGCTCTCGGTGTGAAGGCTGTACTCGACCATCTTGGAAAGGACGAAGGCCGCGCGCTCTCCGGTGGGAAACACGGGAATCCCGCCCTGCTTCAAGGTTTCGATTCCCTGTTCCACGATCTCCCCGGCCATGAATACGGCAGCCACCGGCTTGGGGTGCTCCTGAGCCCCGGCGGCTTCCACGATTCCTTCTGCCAGGGAAGCGGAATCGAGAAAAGGGGTAGCCACGTTGATGGTGATTGCTGCCTCATACTCGGATCCCAGCACCTCCTGGAGGGTGCGCCGGTAACCTTCCCGGGTTCCCTCGACGGTCAGGTCGATCGGGTTTGCAAAGGCGCAGTGAGCGGGCAGGAAGCCGGCCAGCCGCTCGCGAAGCTGATCCGGGCTCTCTGCCACCTGAAGGCCCAGCTCCTCCGCCCTGTCGCTGGTCAGGATGCCCGGTCCCCCGGAGTTGGTGACCACGGCCAGGCGCCTTCCGCTTATAGGAGGAAGAGAGGTCAGGCCGTGGCACAGATCCAGCATCTCCTCGATGCCGGCAACCCGAAGCGCTCCGCTCTGTCGGATCATGGCCGCGAATATTTCATCCGAGCCGGCCAGGGATCCGGTGTGGGAGCTGGCCGCCCGCAGGCCAGAAACGCTGCGCCCCGCCTTGATGATTACCACGGGTTTTTTCCGCGCAACCCTGCGCACCGCCTGCATAAAGGCTCGGCCGTTCTGCAGGCTCTCCAGGTACAGGGCGATCACCTCGGTGCGGGGATCGCCCTCCAGGTAGTCCAGCAGCTCCACCTCGCCGATGTCGACCCGGTTGCCGTAGCTGACGAACTTGGAGAAGCCGATACCCTGCATCTTCGCCAGGGCCAGCACCGCTCCGCCCACAGCTCCACTCTGGGTAATGAAAGCCGTCTTTCCCGGTAGGGCTCGGACCTCGATGCTGGCATACAGGCAGGAGACGGTGTCCATGATGCCGGCGCAGTTCGGGCCGATCAGCCGAACACCGTAGCGATCCGCCGCGTTTTTTAGACACTGCTCCTGTTCTGAGTTGCCGGTCTCAGAGAACCCGGAGGTGAACACCACGGCGAAGGGCACACCCGCCTGGCCGCAGGCACCGATCACCTGTTCGACGAACCGAGCCGGTACGGATATGAGAGCCAAATCCGGGGGGGCGGAAACCGCGCTCAGATCGGCAAAGCCCGGGATATTCGGGTGCCCTTCGGGATTCTCTGCCTTCGGATTTACAGCCAGAATCGATCCCGGAAAGCCGCCCGCTGTGAGCTGGGTGATCAGCTGGTGACCGATCTTGTCCCGCTTGACAGATCCGAAGACGGCTACGGATTTCGGCTCGAAGAGGCTTTCAAACGTGTTGGAGGAGGGACTGGCCATGGGCGTAGCCTCCGTTGAAGGCCCGGAGATTGCCCTCCAGGCCCCGTTTCAGTTTTTTGCTGATCGCCTGCTCCAGGCTCTCCTTGGAGAAGAAGGAAAGCCCGGGAGAAATATCCGGAGCTACTGCGGAAAAAACCCCCAGGAGAAACATGTTGTACGGCTGCTGTGCTTCACTGACGGCAACGATTCTATCCGTTTTCCGGGCGTACAGCTCGGTCAGCTGGTCGAAGGCGGGGTAAGGCTCTTTCTTTAACAGCATGGTGGTGGGAACAAAGGCGTAGTCCAGCAGAATCGCCATCCCTCCACTCTTTAGGAAGGACAGGGAGTTGATCGTCTCCCCGATCTCCATGCCAATGAGGATATCCGCAAACCCTGAGGAGATACGGGCGCCGAACTCCTGTCGCGGATTGTCGCTCAGCCGAATCTCGGAGGTCACCCGGCCGCCTCGCTGGGCCATCCCCTTGGCGTTGAACAGGGTGACTTTCAAGCCCCTGTCGGAGGCCTGGCTGGAAATCAGATTGGCCAGGGTGATGATGCCCTGGCCCCCCAGGCCCGTCATAAAGATGCTCTGCATCATGATTTTTTAACCTCCCAATTTCTTCTGGCTGATCGCATCGAACTTACAGCAGGTGAAGCACAAGCCACAGCCGGTGCACAGTTCCGGATCGATGGCCATGACCTGGCCGTGCTTCGATTTTCCGCCGTTGGCCGTCACGTACAATGCGGGGCAGCCGGTTTCCCGCAGACAGGAGCGGCAGAAGGTGCACTTTTCAGAATCGATTCTGTAGATCAGGGTACGCTCCTCCCGGCGGGCGGCGGGCAGGGCGCACTCCTGTTGGCAGATGATCACCTTGACCCCCTCCTGCTGTAGAGCCTTGGCGATCGTCTCCACCGATTGCTCCTGGTCGAATGGTCCGATCACGTGGAGATTTTCCACCCCCATCCCCCGCACGATGCCCTGGATCTCCACCCGTCTGGAACCCACGGCCTGGAACTGCCCGGCCGTACCGGGATTGACCTGGAAACCGGTCATGCTGGTCCAGCCGTTGTCCAGGATGATCACCAGCAGGTTGGTGCCATGCTGGACTGCATTGACCAACGGAGGGATCCCGGCATGAAAGAAAGTGGAATCCCCGATGGTGGCAATCACCGGATTTTCGATTCCCGCGCGATAAAAGCCCTGAGCCAGGCCGATGCTCGAGCCCATCGAGACTTCGGTCCAGCAGGTGTGGAAGGGGGGGTTCATGCCCAGGATCGTGCAGCCGATGTCTCCGGTCACCACCGTGTTGTCCCTGTTGAGCCCGATCTTCTTCAGGGCCCGGTTGATGGCCATGAAACTTCCCCGGTGCGGGCAACCGGCGCAGAAGGTGATGGGATGCTTGACGTTGAGAGCGGTCGCTGCTTTAGCGGCTGTGCCCGGCTGTTCGGTGGGTTGCCGGACCATCGTCTCCTTGGTCGCCTGTCCAACACCTGAGGCGTAGGCTTGGCCCGGGGAATCCCCTTGCGAACCCTGAGCAAGCAATGTCAAGCCCCGGCTGATCGTCTCCAGGCTGTACTTGCCGACTCTGGAAAACAATCCGTCGAGCTTTCCCAAGATTTTGCCCCTCCAGCCGAGTCTGGAGGCTTCACTGCGCAGCTGCATCTCCACGAAGGGTTCCAGCTCTTCGAGAACCAGGATCCTTGTCGCCTTTTCGAACATCTCTCCGGCCAGCTGCGTGTCCAGGGGAAAGACCGATTCCAGGAACAGGGTGGACAGCCCGTTGTGATTCCCGCCTGACATCGCCTCCCGCACGTAGGGAATCAGGGCTCCGGCGGCCACCACGAACAGATCAGCGCCCTCGACCGGGTTCAGGCTGTTGATACCGGCCTTGGAAGCGCTACTTTCGGCTGTCTTGAGCCGCTCCAACAGGTCCCGGTGCTGATCCATGCAGATCACCGCCCCCGCCTTTGTGTAGCGGAAGATATTTTTTTCGAAATCCGCCTTGCGCTCCAGAGACTTGTAGGCGTACTCTCCCTCCACCTCCTGCTTGGCGTGGGCCACGGAGGTGACAGAGCGCAGGATCACCGGAAGCTCGCAGGCCTCACTGAGCTGGAAGGCGTAGCGGACCAGTTCGTAAGCCCGGCCCGGATCCGCGGGCTCCAAAACGGGCAGGCCCGCCCACTGGGCGAAAAGCCGGGTGTCCTGCTCCGGCATGCCCGCCTCCGCCCCCGGGTCGTCGGCGATGTACAGCACCAGGCCGCCCCTGGTACCGGAGTAGGCCACCGAAAGAATCGAATCAGCCGCCACGTTCGCCCCGGACATCTTCATGGTGGCCAGGGCACGTTTGCCCGCCCAGGCCGCACCGGTGGCCAGCTCGAAGGCCACCTTCTCATTGACGCTCCACTCCACGTAGGGTGCCGGCTCGTCTCTCTGTGACGCCGTGGCACTGAAGTGTAGCAGTTCGGTGAGCGCTTCCGAGGAAGGGGTGCCGGGATAGCCGGCGGCCACGTCGATGCCCGCTGCCAGGGCTCCGTAGGCCACCGCCTGATTTCCGATAATCGATCGCTTCATTGAATCACCTCATGTTATTGATTGCTCTGCACTTCACTCCGCGGCTCCTCGCAATACGGACGTCTCTGAAGGACCGCCGCCTTCATCTGTGTATTTGCCACACGCCGGTTGGGGGCGTTTCGATCACGCGAAAAAGGGTTTGACATTTTTCCGCAAAGTGGGTAAAATCATCGTTGCATAATTAGAAATGGCATTTCGGATATAGAGATACTAATGCAAATACTTTCATCTGTCAAGAAAGCCCTGGAGCTGCTTGATCATTTCACGGTTGAGCATCCCGAGCTCAGTCTGGCCGAAATCAGCCGGGAGGTGGATGCCCACAAGAGCTCGGTGTTTCGAGTTCTGACCACCCTGGAAGCGGCGGGCTTCCTGGAAAAAGATACCCAGAGCGGCAAGTATAGGCTTGGACTGAAGATCCTGGATCTGGCCGGCCGGGTTTGGGGACGTCACGATATACGGCAGATTGCCTCGCCCCATATGGAGGAACTGGCCCGGGAAACCGGAGAGGTCACCCACCTGGCCGTGCTGGACGGAGCAGATATCGTATACCTGGAGAAGAAGGGCCAGGGACAGGTCTTGACCGTGGCCACCAGGGTAGGAGGGCGCAATCCGGCCTATGCCTCATCCATGGGCAAGATTCTTCTGGCGGATCTTTCCGAGAGCGAGTTGAAAGCGGTACTAGGCCGGGGGAAGCTCGAGAAGCTCACTCCCAATACGATTACCGAGATACCCCGGTTGGTCGAAGAGCTGAAACGTATTCGGGAGCAGGGCTTTGCCCTGGACAATGAGGAGAACTTCCCCGGGATTCGCTGTGTGGGCGCTCCCGTCCGGGATGGCAGCGGCAAGGTCATCGCCGCTGTGAGCGTCACCGTGCCGGTTCAGCGCATGAATGACGAGCGGGTGCGGGAGCTGTGGCGTCTGGTCACAAGAACGGCGCGCATGATATCGGAACGGGTAGCGGCCGAGCAGGAGGGAGGCGTGCGGTGAACAAGCTGGAGAGAGTAGTGCGATCCGGGGTTTTAAACATCAAAGCCTGGCCCACGGGAAAGCCGATAGAGGAGGTTCAGGCCGAGTTGGGATTGGATTCCCTGGCTCTGATGGCCACCAACGAAAATCCCCTGGGTGTTTCGCCCAAGGCTGTGGAGGCGATCAAGGCGGAGAGCGGGAAGGTGCACCGCTACCCGCAGGGACCATGCACCTACCTGAAGCGTAAAATGGCATCCAGGCTCGGGATAGAGGAACAGATGATCCTCTTCAGCAATGGAGCGGACAACTGCCTGCGCATCATCGGCTCCACCTTTCTCGATCCGGGTAACGAGGTGATCGTGGCTCATCCCGCTTTTCCGGTATACGGAATCGTGGCCCGGGTGATGGGTGCGGTGCCCGTGGAGGTTCCCCTCGACAATCACACCCACGATTTGCCCGCCATGGCCGAGCGGATCGGGCCGAAGACCAAGATGGTCTTCGTGTGCAACCCAAACAATCCAACCGGCACCATCGTAGGCCGGAAGCAGTTGGGCGCTTTCGTAGAGGCCCTACCGGAACACGTGGTTCTGATCCTGGATGAGGCCTACTTCGAGTTCGTAGAGGACGAGGACTATCCCAACGCCCTGGATTACATCCGGGAGGGCAGAAACGTAGTCGGCCTGCGGACTTTCAGCAAGCTATACGGGATTGCCGGCCTTCGTATCGGCTATACCCTGGCTTCACCGGAATTGACAGCCGTAATGGAGCGGGTGCGGGAACCCTTTCCCGTCTCCCGGGTGGCTGAAGCCGCTGCCCTGGCCGCTTTGGACGACGAGGAGTTCAAGAACCGGGTGTTGGCCAACAACGAGGAGAGCAAGCGCTTGTTCTACCGGAGCTTCGACAAGATGGGCCTGTCCTACGCCAAGACGCACACCAACTTCATGTTCGTGGATCTGGGCACCGACGCCAAGGAGGCGGCCCAGGCGCTGTTGGAACGGGGATACTTGATCCGTCCGGGAACTCCCTGGAAGCATCCCAGCTTCGCCCGCATCACTTTCGGCACCATGGAGGAGAACCGGGGACTCGTTTCGGCTCTGGCGGAGGTGCTTGGGAAATAATCGTACCCGGCGCTGTATATGCAGTCTGCCAATCGAAATCGTTAGATAGTAAATGATCGAGTGAAGGTTTCGCTCGTTATTACCATATAGAAGAGTATAAACCTAAAACAAGGAAGGGAGGACGAATATGTCACTTCAAGACCTTTGCAAAGCCGTGGAGACGGGAGACCAGGACAAGGGAAAGGACCTGGCTCAAAAACTCGTTGACGGGGGAACCAATCCCCTCGAGATTATCGATGCCCTGACAAATACAATGAATGAGATCGGGGAGAAGTTCGCCCGGCTGGAAATCTTCCTGCCGGAAATGATGATGAGCGGAGAGGCCATGAGCAAAGTCGTGCAGGTGCTCACGCCCCACTTGAAAAAGGACGGCGGCGGGGAGCCCAAAGGCAAGGTGGTCCTGGGCACGGTGAAAGGCGACCTGCACGAGATCGGCAAGAACATCGTCAAGCTGATGCTTCAGGCCGGTTTCTTCGAGGTTCGGGACCTCGGCACGGATGCCGATCCCGTCACTTTCATCAAGCAGGCCGAGGATTACGGGGCGGACATCATCGGGGCCTCTTCCCTGATGACCACCACCATGCCCCATC
>CAZFMD010000049.1:1508-17672 GCA_964520025.1 uncultured Spirochaetaceae bacterium | reverse complement strand
GCAGGTCCCTGGTATCGATCAGGCCCCTCTGAAAGTTCGAAAAGTGATGCCCGAAGGAAACGAAGTTCACAGCTGCGGCCGCCCAGGGCGGCAGGACAAAGACACGGTTGACCTGGGAGATAAGGGTAAGCACCAGCAGCACGAACAGGCTGATCAGGAAGGAACTGATCTGGTTGGCCATCAGGGAAGAGACAAACAGTCCGACGGAAATGCCCGCCGCCCCCAGAAGCACCACTCCGATGTACTGGCCCAGGATTTCCCCCCAATCGAAAGATCCGAATTGACCGAGCAGCAGGGGAAGGGGAACAGTGAGGGCGATCATGATCACCAGCAGGGTGAGGGCCGCCAGGAATTTCCCGATCACCAGAGTGCTTTCCCTGAAAGGAAGGGTCATCAGCACCTCCATGGTTCCGAGCTTTTTTTCCTCCGCCCAACTCCTCATGGTCAGCGCGGGCATGATAATGATGAATACAATCGGGATGACGGAAAAAAAGTTTCTCAAAGAGGCGATGTTGCTGGCGAAGAAGGTTTGCAGGTAGAAGACCCAGATTCCGGAGAACACCAGGAAGGTCACGACCAGGATATAGGCAATGGGTGAATTGAAGTAGGACTTCAGTTCCTTCTTCAAGATGGGCAGGATGTTCTTCATCATTTTTCCCCTCCCTCGCGGGTCAGCTTGATAAACAACTCTTCCAGACTGAGGCGCTTGGGCACCATTGCCAGGATCTTGTACCCCCGATCTACGGCCCAGTCGAACACCGCTTCCTCGGCTCCGGAATCGGGCAGCAACGCCACCTGTACCTCGTGAAGATCTTCACCGGGGCTGGAAATCTGCAGAAGCTCCCGCACTCCGGCGGCCGCCTTCAATCCATCGGGTCTGCCTGCGCCCTTGAGCAGCACCTCCAGCAGCACCTCCCCCTTCATCTCTCGGTTGATCTGCTCCGGAGTACCCTTGGCTACGATCTTGCCCTCGTTGAGGATCAGCACCCGCCCGCAGGTGGCCTCCACCTCCTGGAGAATATGGGTGGAGAGGATTACCGTTTTTTCCTTGCCCAGACGTTTGATCAGTTCCCGGATCTCGATGATCTGGTTGGGATCCAGGCCCGTGGTCGGTTCATCGAAGATGAGAATCTCGGGGTCATGGAGAATCGCCTGAGCCAAACCGGTTCTTTGCCGAAAGCCCTTCGAGATGGTATCGATGCCCCGGTACACGACACTCTTCAGCCCGCACTCTTCGATGGCCCATTCGATGCGCTCGCTCTTCTGCTTGCCCTTCAGGGATCGGGATTCCGCCATGAAGCTGAGGTACTCCAGGACATTCAGGTCCGTGTACAGCGGCGCGTTCTCCGGAAGATACCCGACCAGCTTCTTTATCTCCAGGGGCCGATCGAAGATATCCCAATCATTGATTCTGGCCGTTCCGTAACTTGGAAACATGTAGCAGGTAAGGATTTTCATGATCGTGGTCTTCCCGGCGCCGTTTGGACCGAGCAGCCCCACGACCTCTCTCGGGTTGATCGAGAAGTTGACTCCCTGCACAGCTTCCAGAGATCCATAGCGTTTGCCGAGGTTACTCACCTCAATCATGAATTCACCTCTATTGGGGATTTGTGCCTAAAATAACGGCAACTGCCGGAATCGTCAAGGTTTTCGCCATCCCAAAGTTACTCTTTGAAGGGAAGGTCGATGACCTGGAGATCCCGGGTGAGAAATGTTGCCGGGAAGATACGCCTCGCCTGATGAAGCAGATGTTTCAGCTCTCTCTCTGTGTAGCGGGGGCTGTAGTGGATGAGCCCCATCCGATCGACTCCCGCCTTCTGGGCGATTTGTGCGGCTTGATTCGCCGTCAGATGCTTCTTGTCCACCGCGTCTTCGGCCAGATCTTCACCGAACATCCCCTCGCATATCAAAAGATCCGAATCCGCTACAAAGTCCGGCAAGCCCGGAACCCAGGTCGTATCCGTAACGAAACTGAACTTCCGTCCCTTTCGCTGGGGCCCCATTACCTGCTCGGGCTGAACCTGGGCGCCTGAATCCAGCAGGACCGGGGTTCCGGATTGGAGAGTCGACCACATGGGTCCCCGGGGAACGCCCAAAGCCTGGGCGGCCTGCGGATCAAACACGCCGGGGCGTTGCTCCTCCTCCAGGCAGTACGCCAGGCAGGGTTTGGTATGGTGAAGCGGTTGAGAGCGAATCCGATAACCATCTCCTTCGAATACCGTTTCCTCTCCGAAAACCTCCTGAACCACGATCTCGTAGTTGATGTACATGTCGAGAATTCTCCGGCTGGCCTCCACGTACTCCCGGATCCTAGGCGGACCGATGATGTACAACGGCTCGTTTCGCTCTACCTGGGAGGAAAGCATCAGAATTCCGGGAATGCCGGTTACGTGGTCCGCGTGGGTGTGGGACACCAGGATAACCGAGATCTTCTTCCAACGCAGGGCCAGTCGGCGCAGGGATACCTGGGTGCCCTCGCCGCAGTCGAAGAGAAAAAGCTCCCCCTCCCGTCGCAGCAGCACGGAGGTAAGGCCTCTGGAGGGCAGGGGCATCATGCCGCCGGTGCCCAATACGAACAGTTCCATATTCATAGGCGTAAAAACTCTGTGGCGTAAATCTCTGTCATTAGTAGCATATAAGCGGGAGTTAAGGAAGACGCGATTGGCGCCGCGAGCTCCATAGCATTGCTTTTATATTATCATAATAGTAATATTTATTTATGAAAACTCAACGATTGCCCGAGCACGTATCAGAGGCCGCTGTGCGGGCTGTAGCAGGTCAGGTGTTTGTTCTATCCCTTCTGGCCATTGTGTTGCGATTCCCCTGGCTGGCACTGGTTTTGGCAGTTGACTTCGGGTTGCGGGTGTTTGCAGGTCCCCGATGGAGCTTCCTGTCCTTCGCCGCCGGGAAGCTACTCGTACCGCTGTTCGGCATCCGGGGAGATCAGATCCCCTACCCTCCCAAACGATTCGCCGCATCCATCGGCTTCTCCCTTTCCGCCCTGGCTTTTTTCCTGGCCCTATTCGCCGGAACCTGGGCCTGGCTGCTGCCTTTGACGGTTCTCAGCCTGTTCTCCGCCCTGGAGTCCTTTCTCGGCTTCTGTGCCGGCTGCAAGATCTACGGTCTGCTGATACGCCTGCATATCGTACCGGAGCACAACTGCCCCCAGTGCAGACTGCGCTAAGGCCCCTGCGGAGAGGCAAAGGTGGAAACCAGCACTTCCACATCTATTCTTGTTGACGCGCAAGAGCTTCAGGATCAACTCGAGGATCCACGGTTGCTGCTGCTCGACAGCAGGGAGCCGTCCGACTACCGGAGGGGCCACCTGCGGGGAGCTGTGAACCTTCCCCCCTCCAGCATGGAATGGACCGTGCGGCTGCCCGGCGGTAATGAGGTCCATCACCTTCTCGCCCCTGTCGAACGAATCGCCCCGCTTCTATCGTTTTTGGGAATCAACCGTGAAAGCCGGGTCGTAATATACGACGATGGTGCCGGCTACACAGCAGCCCGGATCTATTGGATCCTCGATTACTTCGCCCATCCTCATCCGCTTGTCCTAAACGGCAGTTTGAGCGCCTGGAAGGCGGCAGGGGGTGAGCTCATGGGGGAAGAGCCGATAACCACTCGGGGTGATTTCGTTCCCGATCCGGATCCGAACAAGATCGCTGATTTTCAGACAATACACTCCCTCCTGGACAACGACGCTGTGGTGCTTCTGAACACCCTGCCCAGGAAGAGCTTCCAAAAAGAGTCGATTCCCGGTAGCGTGAATATCCCCTTCACGACATTGTACCGAAACTCCAAATCCCGACTGTTGCTCGATCCTGGGCAGCTGGGAGAACTGTTCCGCGGCCCATCAATTACACCGGATCGGGAGGTGATCCTCTACTGCGGAATCGGCTACACAGCCTCCCTGCTGTATTTCGCCCTCCGGCTGCTGGACTATCCCCGGGTGCGCCTGTACGACGGTTCCCTGGCCGACTGGAAAGCCCGGGGCGGTGCGCTGGAAGCGGGAAGTTCAGCAGAGGATGATCGCCACCTGCAATAGACATCGGCACATTGACCCGGCATTGCGGTTGAGGCTATAGTATCAACGAACATTCGAAGCAAACGATCCCCTCGTATTGAGCAACAGCGGTGCGGACTTACCGGGAATCGAGAGGAGGAATGATGGCGCCCGCGCGCAGTGAGATCCCCGAGTTTCCGGTACTGCTGGTCGACGACGAACCGGACGTGCTGTCCAGCATGAGCAAGGTCCTGAAATCCGCCGGAATCGACAACCTCCATACCTGTAGCGATTCCCGGGAGGTTCTACCCTTCCTGCAACAGCAGGAGGCGGAGCTCATCGTACTGGACATTACCATGCCCCACATTACCGGAGACGCTCTGCTGAAAACCATCCACGAGCAATATCCTCACATCCCGGTCATCATGGTCACCGCATCGGAGGATATCGATATGGCCGTACGCTGCATGCGGGAGGGGGCCTTTGACTACATGGTGAAGGCGGTGGAACCGAACCGGCTGACCAGCGGCGTCCAGCGGGCGGCGGAGGTGAGACGCCTGGCCCGCCGATACAACAGCTTGAGGGAACGCCTGCTGGCGGAAAAACTCAGCAATCCGGAACATTTCAGTGCAATCATTACCCGCGACTCCAGGGTGCAGGCTATTTTCCGGTTCATCGAATCGATTGCTCCGACCTCCGAAACGATCCTGGTAACCGGCGAGACCGGAACGGGCAAGGAGCTGCTGGCAGAGGCGATCCATGCGGCCAGCGGCGTAAGCGGTGCTCTTGTCAAGGTGAACACCGCCGGGCTGGATGACAATGTGTTTGCCGATACCCTCTTCGGACACAGCAAGGGCGCCTACACCGGCGCGGACAGCGAGCGCAAAGGCCTGATCCAGCAGGCAAACAACGGCACCCTGTTTCTCGATGAGATCGGAGATCTGTCCGCGCCCAGTCAGATCAAGCTGCTGCGGCTGCTCGAATCCCGGGAGTACTACCCTCTCGGTTCCGACCTTCCCCGCTCCACCAGCGCCCGCTTCATCATCGCCACCAATCGCTCCGTTACCGAGTTGGTTTCCTCCGGCCAGTTCCGGAGAGATCTATACTTCCGTCTGCAGACCTACGAGATCCGTATGCCGGCGCTGCGGGATCGCAAAGACGATCTGCCGCTGCTGCTCGACCACTTTCACAGCCTGGCCGCTGAAAAACTCGGCAAGAAGCAGCTGGCCATCCCTCCCGAACTGCTCACCCTGCTGGAGACCTACGATTTTCCCGGAAACGTACGCGAGCTGCGCTCCATGATCTTCAATGCTGTCAGCCGCCAGAGAGAGAAGATGCTGTCCCTCCAACCGTTTCGGGAGGCCATGGGCTATGCCGGGGAGGAGATTCGGCCTCAAGTGAACGAGCAGATCCTGACCTTCCCGGAAAAACTCCCTACCCTGAAAGCCGTGACCGAGGGATTGATCGAAGAGGCCCTGTCCAGGGCAAAGGGAAACCAGGCAATCGCCGCGGGATTGCTCGGCATCACTCCGCAGGCGCTGAGCAAACGCCTGAAGAGACGCAAGAACAACCAAGCGGAGACCGAAGGGGAATAAGCCCGATGGGCAGCCTCACCTGGCTACGATTCAATACCCTGTCGGTAGGATCTCTGACCACAACCCTGCTCCTGGCCCTCATCACCATCTATCTGCTGTCCCTGAAGAGAAAGCGGCCGGACACCTGGTATCTGGCCGCGTATCTGGCCATACTGATGATCCTGCTGCTTTCCTACACGGTTCGCTATTCTGTTTTTGCCAGCATCTCCAGGCATACCAGACAATTCTCGAATTTGATCATCTTCGGGGTCGTCTGTCTGATTCAATTTGCCTACTGGTACGGAACGAACCATCATCCTCTGGAATCCCGGATCGTACTGATCGTGACCTTGAGCGCCGCACTGATCGTATGGGGCTCCCTGTTTGTCAGACACAGCTCGGCGACGACCTACGACTTCAAGGCGGAATATTTTTCCTTCACCACCGGGTCCAGAATCAGCTACGTGATCCTCATCGGCTATCTCTGGTCCATCCTGGTCCTGCTTCGCAAGGTCGTGCGCTCCTCCAGGCTCGACAGCGCGGCCGGCGCCTCCTTCCTCTACCATATCCTCCATCCGGCGGGAAGGGTGGCGCACTCGACCCGTAGCTTCACCCTGCTCACCCTGGCCACCACGTTGATCGCTCTTTCCTATTTGCTGTTCCAGATGGGGGTGATGTCCAGCAGCAGCTATGCATTGCTGTTCAACAACGGTTCCCTGCTGGTTTGCCTGCTTGTCTTCATCGTGTACGTCAACAACGCCCCCCAGCCGACCAGTTACGTTTCCAAGCTCACCGGCATTCCCCTGGCGGTGATCATGGTGGCTTTCGGCATTACCGCCAGTGCCCTCATGCCGGTCGTCCACAATGGGCTGGCGGATCTCTACCACAGAGAAATCCGGCAGGCCGAGGCGGGGATCCGGAACCGAGACTGGTCCGGGCTATCTCCCGGCGTTTCCTACATCCTTTCCACCGACACGGCAGGACCGAAGGTCATTTATGCCCACAAGCCACTTTCGGCACAGGAGGCAAACAGATTGGCCGGGTACAGCGGCCGAGAAGGCCTGATACCCGAACGGGAGGGAATGAAGCCGCATTTTCTGTATCTGGACGTTGCCGATACGAGCAGCTTCTACCTTTTCTACGATCTCGAGGTGGAGGAACGCTCCTACCGGGTGGGATTACCCTACACCGACTATCGTCTCTGGATACACCGTTTCTCTTCTAAACTGGTGCTCATCGCCCTGGCCACCTACATACTCGTGGTTCTCGGCTTTCCCCTCACCCTTCGAAGAACTTTGGTAAAGCCCCTGGTCACTCTCTACGAGTCGGTTCGACAGGTTTCTTCCGGCAACTACCGCATGTACCTGCCGGTTCCATCCGGGGACGAGGTCGGACAGTTGGCCCGCGGCTATAATCAGATGGTCTCCTATCTGCGAGAGGCCGAAGGAAATTTCAAGGCCCTGGCCGAAAACTCCGCCGATGCCATCCTGATCCTCTCGAGCCGGGAACAGATCCTCTACGCCAATCAAAAGTGCAGCGACATCTCCGGATACGGCCTCGCCGAGCTCAGGAAGATACTCTTTCGCGACCTCGTCCATCCTGATGACCGCCCCACAGTCTCCGGGCGCTTTGGCGAGAGGCCGACCGGAGAAAACACTCCACAACGTTATGAAACCTGCATCGCCAGCAAGGATGGACGGGTAATTCCCGTGGAGATCACCGCAGCCCGTACAACCTGGCAGAAAAAGGCCGCGGAGGTGGTGATCATCCGGGACATCTCTGCGCGTAAAGAGGCGGAACAGCAGCTGCAGGTCCAGCAGCAACAGCTGATGCGCGCCGACAAGCTGGCCTCTCTGGGAGCACTGGTCGCAGGCGTGGCCCATGAGGTGAACAATCCCAACCAGGTTGTTGCCATGAATGCCCGCTTTGTACGCGAAGGATTGCCCCGGCTGTTTACACTGGCGGAATCCGGCACGCAGGCCGACGATGCAATCCGTTTATCCGGGATGATGTATGAAGAGTTCAAAGCGGCCGCTACATCGGCCTTCTCCGAAATCGAATCGAGCACGGCCCGCATCGAACATATCGTCTCGGAGTTGAAGAGATTCGTGCGGGGAGGCGTCCGAGAACCCCGGCAGCCGACCGATGTCAATCAGGTGATCCGCACAACCGCAGATTTATCCCGGCACATGATCGTCAAAAGTACGGATTCCTTTGTCCTTGATCTTCAGGAGGATCTCCCCCAGATATCCGCAGACAGAATCGGTTTGGAACAGGTGGTCCTGAATCTTTTGCAGAACGCCTGCCACGCACTGCCGGATAGAAAACGGCGGGTATGCATTTCCACATCTATTGATGCCGAACAGCGAACCCTGCGTATCCAGGTGCAGGACCAGGGAACGGGCATCCGGCCGGAAGATCTTCAGAAGCTCACCGATCCTTTTTTCACCACCCGGGGCGAGCAGGGAGGTACCGGCCTGGGGCTATCCATATCCCAGCGCATCATTCGCGAGCACGGCGGAACCATGAGCTTCGAGTCGACCCGCGGCCGGGGTACGACGGTTACGGTGAGACTTCCCGTGGTCTCTTGAAAAAAATCGAGGGCGGCGTAACGTAGAGCTTTACTTGTCGGGAAGCTCGAGGGAAGCGGGTTTAATATCCTCCAGAGCCTCTCTGTCCCTCTGCATGGCCTCCGGGTGGGTGAAAATCACAGTTGCTCCCTGATCGAAACGAGAGAGCAGGTTCCGCGCCGCCTCCCGCAGCTCGGCCGGGGTGCAGTCGATCAGGGCGTCCCGTCGGGCCTGACGCTGCTCATCGGTAACGCTCAGCAGCTGTCTCTTCAGGGCAACGAAACCCTTTTCTCCCGGCGCCATGGGCCTGTCCTCTTTTCCCGCCGCACCGAGCAGGACCTTCTCGAATGACTGCGCGTCCGCATCGAAGCTGGAGGCATATGCCAGGGCCTCCCGGAAAGCGGACAGGCTGCTGAAGGTGTTGGGATCCCGATAGGTGGAAAATCCAAAAAGCGACTCCAGGCCATTGGCCGCCGCTCCGGCGCCGTAAGCGCCGCCGGCCATACGGATGCGTTCCCACAGGAATCCGGTGGTGAGGAAGTGGGCCAGCACCGCCTCGTGGGCGTTTTCTCTGCTGCCGAAGGCACTTGCGGGAAGCTCATGGGCCACGAAGTTCACGTTCATCGAACCCACCAGGGTCTCCGCCGCCGCTTCCGGAAACGGATCAATCCCAAAGGGACCGGAGAACTCACCGCCCTCCGCCCCGGGGTGCTTCTGGCTTCCCAGGGATGAAACCAGATCAGAGGCAACGCTCATGGCCTGCTCTGCGACCTGCCTCTGGCAGGTCAGATTCACGGTGAGCAGGGACGGATCGATCAGGGAAGAGCGAAGCATCTCCAGAGCCGAGGCCAGCTGTTCAAAACTCACCCGCCCGTCCGCCAGATTGTGGTTGAGGGCGTTCAGCCAGACAAACTGAGAGACACCCCTCCACCTCTCCTCGATCACCGAAGAGGCTGACAGACGTGCGGCGGCGCGCAGAGCCGCGTAGTGACTTCCGGCGGGTACCAGGGATGCCTTCAGATCGTTTCGCATTTCCAAAAGGATTGTCTGAAGCCTGTCGTAATCGCGGAAGTTCGCCTTGCGCAGCAGATCGCCGACCAGATTCGCGGCGGTCTGTATATTCGACTCCAGCATCTTTACCCGGAAAATCAGACGTCCCACCACCGAGCCCTTCGGCCGGACCGCCGTATCGGCACTCAAAGAGACGCCGAACCCTCCTGTGTATAGAGATAGCCGGCGAGCCATATCGTAGTAGGGCACGCCGGGTAATCCGCAACCTCGAACAGCCCGGCTGAAGATGGGCAGAAGGTGAAGGAACTGCTGGTCTACCACACCGGTATCGAAGGCAAGATCCAGGTAAACCACGCCGTTGGTGTACAGATCGTGGTACAGCAGGGGAAAGGATAATTGACGGCTCGGAGATTCGGTTGGGATGAGTTCCACCTCCCGGCGCAGATCCGTCAGGTGCAGCGCAGGCAATCGGGCCAGGATCTCGGGACTGTCTTGCTGCTCCTGGAATACTTTCAAACCCTCCAGTTCTTTCTTGAGCTTTTCGACTCCCCCGGCTCCCCAGCTGTTTCCAATTTTCCTGAGCTCCCGTTTTTCCTCCTCCTGTTCCCGGCGTTGCTGCCGCGGGTCGGGACGGACCAGTACCGTGCTTCGGTGGGGATTGTTGACAAGATACTCCTCTATCAACCTCTCGAAATAGCCGCCCTCCGCCACCCGGGCCTTCAGTGTATCCATGGGCCGGCGGAACTCCAGAGTCGTCTGAGGGTCGCTTCCATGCAACCATCCCCTCAACGCCCTGCGCATCAACCTCAGTGAATAGGGCCGCCCGCCTCTCCGGATCTCGGTGTTGCGAAACTCGACCCTGTGCATCGCCGCCTGAACCATCTGCTCCTCAACACCCCGCTCGGCCAGTTCCGCCAGAGTCGAGAGAATCAGCTCCTGCACGGATTCGGTGTTCCGGGCTTCGATTCCCCGCAGGCCCACTGTAAAGACCAGCTCACTCAGCTCGGATTCCAACCCCGTGGCCGGGGACAGATCATCTCCCAGCTTGGACTCCAAAAGAGCTTTATGCAGAGGCGCACCTTCGTTGCCCACCAGGAGCTCTGAGAGCACCTCGAAGGATATGAGCTTCAGGGGATCGGTCACCGGAACGGTCAGCCAATTCAGCGTAACCGTGGACTTGCCCGGCTTCCCGGGAAAAGTCTTCTCGATCGCCCTTGGTTCACTCCAGCGGGACTGGGGTTCCACGTGGGATCGGGGCTCCCCGGGGGCGTCGAAACAGCTCAAGAACTCCTTCTGCAGGAACTCGAGGGTCACTTGAGTGGGAATGTCTCCATAGAGAAAAACCCGGCAGTTCCCCGGATGGTAGAAGCGCGTGTGGAATTCCTTCAGCTGGCCGTGCGTGAGGGTACTGATCGCTTTGGGATGCCCGCCGGACTCGAAGCCGTAGGGAGAATCCGGAAAGAGGCTGCGCATAGACGAGTTGGCAACAACAGACTCGGCGCTGGAGAAAACCCCTTTCATTTCGTTGAACACGACCCCTGAACGGCTGAGTCTGTTCGACGCATCCCGGCTTTCGTTGAGCTCCAGATGATGCGCCTCCTGCATGAAGACTTCCTTCTGCAGAAGCGGGAAAAAAACAGCATCCGCGGCCACCATCATGAGGTTGAAGTAGTCTTTCTCCACCATGCTGCTGGCCGGATACACGGTTTTGTCCGGAAAGGTGAAGGCATTGAGAAAAGTCTGCAGGCTGCTTTTCAGAAGAACGACGAAGGGATCCTTCAGGGGAAAGCGCCGGGAGCCGCAGAGCACGGAGTGTTCCAGGATATGCGCCGCCCCGGTGTCATCCTGCGGCGGAGTGCGGAGGGCGAAGGCGAACAGGTTCTCCGGATCTTCGTTCCACAGATGGAAAACCTGGCAGCCGGTTTTCAAATGACGGTAATGCAGAGCCCGGGAGCTGTACTCCTGCATCTGCCTGTCTGATATCAATTCAAAACCCGAGATGCTCTGTACCGGTGTCAAATCGTCGGGGTTCACGCAACCTCCTTGTCGCGAAACGCTTCGACCGCTATTATGATGACGGTCCAAAATCTACCGATTTTGGATCGGAAGAAGACATCGCAATCTTCCCTGTTGGGAGCGATCGATGATTGCGATCTTATACTACGGTCCAAAATCTACCGATTTTGTACTACGGTCTCAGAATTCATTTACGGCGAGTGCATGCATTACGTTTATCAGAATATAGTAATACCGTCCGCTCGGTGTCCAATGGCAGGCATTGCTGCCGGTAGGGATTTTGCCCATGAATCATCCTGATCTTAAGGTGCTTCAAAAACGAGCACGGCTTGTTCACCTGATCCGGGATTTCTTCCGGAACCGAAATTATCTGGAGGTGGATACGGCGCTACTCTGCCCGTTCTTGATACCGGAAAGTGCTCTGGAGGTGTTCAGCGCCCGCTACCGGCCTCGCCACAGCGCGAGTCGGGATCTTTTTCTCATTCCCTCCCCGGAATTGTGGATGAAACGTCTCATTGCGGAAGGTTCCGGCAGTATCTTCCAGATCTGCAAGTCCTTCCGCAACAGCGAACCGGCCACTCCCATTCACAATCCGGAGTTCACCATGCTCGAATGGTACACCCTGGGAGCCGATTATTTGCAGTCCATCGATATCATCGAACAGCTGTTCAGCCATGTGCTGACCGGGATGGCCCTCGAGCCGCTGCTGCCCTTCGGGGATCGGCGGGTGGATTGTTCGCCGCCGTTCCTTCGCCTCTCCATGGCCGAGGCATTTGACAGGTATTTGCAGCTGGATCTGCGGCAACTTGTCGATGGGAGTCGGAATGCCTTGGCCGAGGCCGCACGACGGATCGGGATTTCGGTCACGGCAGCTGACAGCGGGGAAGATCTGTTTCACAAGATCTTCCTGAGCGAGGTTGAACCGAACCTGCCCGGCGACCGGGCCCTGATCCTCTACGATTACCCTGCTCTGATACCCACCCTGGCTCGGAGAAAATCCGCAACCCCCTGGGCCGAGCGATGGGAGCTGTATCTGGGAGGAGTGGAAATCGCCAACTGCTACTCCGAAGAAACCGATCCACCGGCATACGAGCGTTTCTACGACAACCAGGACAGGGCAAAACAGGGGGCAGTGGTGACCCATCCCAGCGACAGGGAGCTGGTGCGGATTATCCGGGAATCGGGCTTTCCCGAGTGTTCCGGCGTAGCCCTGGGGCTTGAACGGCTGTTTATGCTGCTTCTCGGACAGGATTCGATCGGTCCGGTTCTTCCCTTCGGTGCCTTTGGCCCCAGGGAGCAGGATCTTCACACCCGGTGATCGTGAGCCTCCTGATCAAGGGCGCCTGCCCTTGAAACAGGCGGGGGAACTCATTAGGATAGACAACCTATGATACGCGCAGGTGCTATTTCCAAAGGTGTGTTTCTACTCATAAAAGATGAGCCCCATGTGGTTGTGGAGCGGGAGTTCGTCAATCCGGGCAAAGGTTCGGCCTTCGTGCGCTTGAAGCTCAAGAGCCTGGTCACCGGGCAGGTGCTGAAACAGGTCAACAAGAGCCAGGAGAATCTCGAGGACATCAACGTGGAGACCAGGGATGTTCAATTTCTCTACAGCGATGCGGAACTGCTCCACTTCATGGATTTGGAGACCTATGAGCAATTCTCCATGCCTATTGAAGGTCACGAGGATAAGAAGCTGTTCATCCTGGAAGGCGAAACCGTCCAGCTTTCTTTCTGGGATGAAAAACCGATCGATATCCTGCTGCCCTACAAGGTCGTGCTCACCGTAACCGAAGCAGGAGAGGGCCTGAAGGGCGACACCGTATCCGGAGCCACAAAGCAGGTTACCGTGCAAACGGGACTGGTGGTCAAGGTGCCGCTGTTCATCAAAGAGGGAGACAAGATACTGGTCAACTCGGAGAGCCGGGAGTACGTCGAACGGGTCAACGCGTAAGAGCCTACTCCCACCAGAGTTCTTCGCCGTCTATATAAAACTGCTCTTCGGGGTAGGCACGTCGGTGAGCCTCGATGTGGTTCACCGCTTCCAGGTACGCCTTCAGGCTGGCTTCCACGACATCCGTGGAGCCGGAGTGGCCGTGGAAACCTCTTCCCATGTAAGCCAAACTCACAGTGATTTCGGCCCGGGCATCCTTGCCCTCGGTCAGGTGATCGACCGAGTAAAGAATCAGGCGCGGGTTCAACCCTACCGCCCGGTCCACGGCCCGGCATAGGGCGTCCACCGGCCCCGTGCCCGTAGCCGACTGCACCAGCTGGGATTCGCCCATCGTGAGCTCGACGCTTCCCACGGGCAGGCAGTGAGAACCGGTCATCACGCTGAAGGAGGCAAGGGAGTACACCGCCTGTGTCTCCTCCAGCCGGGCCTGTTCCACGATCGCCTGAACCTCACTCAGGGCGACGGTCTTCTTGCGACGGACCTGAGACTGGTACAGGCCGTATGCCTTGTCCAGATCCACCCCCCCGACATCAATCTGGAATGTCTTCAGATGCTGCTCGAATCCGGCCCGGCTCATCTCCCGATCTCCGAACAGAGAATCCTCGGTTCTGCCGATGGTGGTCGCCCTCAGCAGGTGCCGCAGGTGCCCCTGCTGTGGTATTCCCTCATCCCCCTTCTCTCCGGGTATGGATTCCGGGAGCGCACATTTTCCGAGCACCGCCTTGTTGGGATGCGGAGAGACCCCTGTCAATCGGGATAGCAGCGTGGATGTACGCCACAACTGATCCAGACGTATATTATGGGTAAGGCCCAGCCGCTGAACAAACGCCTCTAAGGCGAATACTATCTCCTCCAGGGCGGTATTCCCGCCTCTCTCCCCTACCCCGCCTAAGGTGCACTCGACGTGACGCGCCCCGGCCTCGAGGCAGGCCAGGCAATTGGCGGTGGCCAGTCCTAGATCATTGTGGAAATGTACCCCGATTCGGATCTCCTGCTTCGGATCGCGAGCGGCTGCAACCCTGCCGACCAGATCGGCCGCGGCTTGGGGATGCATGCACCCGTAGGTATCGGCCAGGTTGAGCACCTGCGCTCCGCCTGCGGCAACCACCTTTGCGGCTTCCAGAAGAAACTCAGGATCCGCCTGGGCAATTTCACCCAGAGAAAATTGCACGGGCAGTCCGGCTGCCGTCTCGAGGCAGCGTTCGATGCGATGCAGGACCTCTGCGGTGGACAGCTGAAGTTTGTGTTTCAAAAAATGAGGTGAAAGAGGAAGGAAGATATGGACATACGGAGTTGGGCTTTTTTCGAGCAGCCGGCAAATCTCCTGGACATCTTCCACCACTGCCCGGGAGAGGGCGGAAATACGGGGGCCCCGCACTTCCTCCGCTATCGCCCCCACGATATCCTTCTCCTCTTCGCCGGCGGCCGGATAGCCCGCATCGATGATATCCACCCCCAATGTGGCCAACTGCCTTGCAATGACCAGGCGATCATGCCTGTCCAGAACGACGAATGGAAGCTTATTTCCGTCTCGAAGGGTTGTGTCCAAGAACTCTACAGTTTCCGCCATAGCTGCCTCACTCCCCCTGCGGCTCAGGGTACCTTTTCCAGCCAGGGACTGTCCGGATACTCCCTGCCCAGCTTTTCGAACAATTCCGTTGCTCTATCCCGACGGCGCTCATTCCAGTACAGGAGCCCGGCCCGGTACAGGCCCTCTGCGGCCAAGTCTGCATGATCCGGATACAGGAAATGTACCTTGAGGTACTCCTCCGCTGCTTCCTGGTATTCACTCCGCTCTTCCAACACCCGGCCGATACCCAGCTGGGAAGCGGCCCCGGGCCGCCCGGAATTCGCACCGACGATCCCCTGATAGATATCGTAGGCCCGATCCAGCTCCCCTCCGATCCTGTAGTACTCTGCGATCAGGAAATTCACCTCGCTGGCCACGGGCTCCGCCGGGTCTTCGGCTCTCACCGTCTGCAGTATTGCCATGGCCCCGTCAGGCTTGTCGGCAAAAATATAACGGGCGTATTCCAGTCGAACCCGATCTTTGAACTCCTGTTCGAGGGATGGGCTGCGATCGACCCGCCTGTAGAACTCCTCGAATATCCGTCCCGTCCTCTCCTGCTCGGGACCGCCTATCTGGGCAAGGATACCCCGAATCTCCCCCATGGCCAAGTCGGCCGAACCACTGGAGGAAGCGGCCGCACCTACGCCGTCCTGCTCCAGGTAGCCTATCAGATATTCCAGGGCGGCGGCCTGCTCTCCCGCCCGGGCTGAGCTCACACCGGCCCAGTACAGAGCCGTGGCCGCGGCGGGAGTAGCGGGGAAGCGCTCCTTGACCTGCAGGAAGCCCCGGGTGGCGTTTTCGTAACGGCCGAGGCGGAAATCCTCTTCCGCAATTTGAAAAAACGCTTCCGAGGCCAGGGTGCTTCCCGGGTGCTCCCGGCTCAAGCTTTCGTAGGTCTGAACGGCCTGGTCTCTGTCTCCCGCCGACAGATGCGACAATCCCTTCTGGTAGAGAATTTCCTGATGCAGGTTTTCCCTGTACTCTCTGGTTCGAGCATCCGTCGCCGCAGCGTTCAATGCCTGCAAGGCCCTGTCAAAATACTCGATGCTCTGCTCGTACGCATCGTCCTGTACGGCACAGACTCCGGCTCTGTAGTAGCTCTCGGCAACCCGCCTTCCCTCCGGATAGCGCTTCGTCAGTGTTAGGAAGGTTCCTTTGGACCGGGTGAACTTTTCCAGCCTGAACTCCGACAATCCCTGCCAGAACAGCGCCTCCTCGCCCTGGTAGACCGCTGCGCCACTGCCGGGATCTCTCCCCCGAGCCGAAGCACCGAACCATTCAGCGGCTGCTCCGAAGCTGTCGGCGGCCTGCTCCAACTGTTCGATCTTGTAGTAAGTCCTGCCCAGATAGAACCAACTCTCCCCCACCCACGCAGAGGCATCCCCGGATGGCCGTTCACCGTGGCCTCCACCCCCGGATGGCCGTTCACCGTGGTCCCCACCCCCGGATGGCCGTACCCCGCCCGA
>CAZFMD010000049.1:0-1408 GCA_964520025.1 uncultured Spirochaetaceae bacterium | reverse complement strand
CCCCGGATGGCCGTTCACCGTGGTCCCCACCCCCGGATGGCCGTACCCCGCCCGACGTGTTTTTCCGGAACCACCGTACCGCCGCCTCGTATTCCCCCATGTTGAAGGCGCACACGCCGGCGGCCAGGATGGTTCGACCGGCCAGCTCCGCCGCAGGCTCGGCTTTCAATACATCTTCGAAGTAGGGAATCGCCCTCTTGTACTCCCCGCGCTGCGAATAGATGTAGCCGATGTTGTATGTGCTCTCCGCGGCGTAGCCGGAGCCGGGCCGGCTCTCGTTGAGAGCATGGAAGTCTTTGAGGGCAGCGGCAATGGAGCCCTCCTGGAGGAAGGCACTCCCACGCTTGAACAGATACTCATCCTGATAGGAGGAATCGGGATAGCGGGTGATCAGCTCTGTATACAGTGCTTCGGCTTTGCTCTGCTGCGTCCCTTCGTAGTACAGCGCGGCCAGGATCCTGGTGGCTTCTTCCCTGCTTGCCGACGCGGGATAGCGGCTCCTGAACTCCTCGAAGCGACCGGCGGCCTCCTGGACCCATCCCAGTTCTGCTTCCACGGCGGCCAGGCGGAAGAGGCTCCGCTCGGCTATCTGAGCACGTCCCTGCAGCGCCTGTTTCAGAGGTTCGACGGATCGGCCCAGATCCCCGTTCAGGTAGGCGGAAAGCCCCATGTTGTAATGGATGACCTGACGCTCCTCTGCCTCTGCACTGAGCTGCAGAGCCTTCTGGTAGGCGCCGAAGGCCTCCTCATAGCGCCTCAGATCGAACAGCAGATCCGCTGTGAGCCGGGCCAGGGACTCGAGATAGCGACTGCGGGGAAAACGACGCTCCAGCTCCGTACAAAAATCCAGGGCCTCCTCACTGCGTCCACGCTCGGATAGAATCAGGGCCAACCGATAGAGACTGGTCTGCCACTGCTCCTGAGAGGGTTCCGAGGCCAGGACGGATCTGAAGCTGCGTTCGGCCTCCGGGTAACGGCCGAGAAAGAACGCACACTCCCCGAGGAAAAAAACAGCCTCATCGGCATATGCCGAATCGGGAAACTCGACCAGAATCCGGCTGAATGCGGTCAACGCTTCAGCGTAGCGGGCATTGCGCAGGTCTATGCCGCCGGAGCGGTACAGGCTCTCGGGCCACAGATCTCTGGCAGACTCCCTGCCCAACACCCGGCCGTAGCTCTGCCGGGCCGCCCTCCATTCGGCCAGATTTTCCTCCACCATCGCTTTCAACAGCAGGGCATGATCGTAGTAGGGCTGCTCACCGGGATACTGATCAACCTGGTTTTGCAGATGAACATGGCTTTGGGAGTAGTCGAGTAACTGGAAGTAAGCACTGCCGAGCCAGTAGGAAACCCTGCGGTTGTTTGCCGAACGGGGATACTTGCGGGCGTAGTTCTTCAAGGTGGAAAC
>CAZFMD010000048.1:0-18110 GCA_964520025.1 uncultured Spirochaetaceae bacterium | reverse complement strand
CCGCCACGCTGGCCGAGCTGGCGGGTCAGTTGTCCGTATCGGAGATGACCATCCGAAGGGACCTGAACCTGCTGGCCCAGGACAACATCGTCAAGGTACTCCACTCCGGAGCCGTTCTGAATCCGGGCAGCGTGGGATCCTCCCGCTACTCATTAACCGAAGCCGGTGCCCAGCGCCGGGAATTGAAGATGGCTATCGGCGCCGCCGCCGCCTCTCTGCTGGAACAGGGAGACATCATCATCATTGACGGCGGCTCCACCACCGAATATCTGGCTAAAAGCATCCCCGACACGTTCCAACTTACCGTGCTCTGCTGGGCTCTCAACATCCTGGTGGAAGTCCATCGCCGGGAAACCTGCTCCCTGATGTTCGCCGGGGGCAGCCTGCACGAGAACAGTCTGGTATTCGAAAGTTCCGAGGGTGTGGAGCTGATCAACCGCTATCGGGCCAACAAGGCGTTTCTCTCCGCCAGCGGGGTCAGCGAGAAACTCGGAGTAACCTGTACGAATGCGTACGAAATCGAGGTGAAGCGCGCATCGATCCGCTCTTCCCTGGATCGTATCCTGGTGGTCGACTCGAGCAAGTTCGGTACGATTCAGCCGGCCTACTTCGCCGATCTGTCCGAGATCACAACAGTGGTCACCGACAGCGGCATCCCGACGGAGTACGCCGAGCACATCCGCAGCCTGGGTATAACGCTGCACATCGCACCTTCATCATAGGATCTCCGGAGGGCCTTCCCTGGGCACCGGCCCTCAGCATCCTTGATGGGATGCTCCAATCCCAATACACTGATAGAACAAGCTATGGCGAATCTCATACTCGTCTCCAACCGGCTGTCCGTGTCCGTGGAAAGGAAAAAGGGGAAACTCGAGTTCAAAGCGAGCATGGGAGGGCTGGCAACGGGCTTGAGCTCCCTGGACCAGAAAGACGAAATGCTCTGGATCGGCTGGCCCGGATTGCCCGCAGATGAGCTGTCCCGGGAGGACGCACGGGAAATGGCGCCGGTCTTGCGAGACAAGTACAACAGCATTCCGGTGGACCTTACCCGGGAACAGCTGAAGAGCTTCTACTACGGCTTCTGCAACAATGTAATATGGCCCCTGTTTCACTACTTCCCCAGCTACGCGAGTTACGACAACACCCTCTGGGAATCCTACCGGCGGGTCAACTCGATCTACCTGGAAAAGGTGCTGGAAGCGGTGGGTGGGGATGACACGATCTGGATTCACGACTACCAGCTGATGCTCCTGCCCCAGATGATCCGGGAGAAGGTCCCGGAAGCCCGTATCGGTTTCTTCCTGCATATCCCCTTCCCCTCTTTCGAGGTCTTCCGTCTCCTGCCCTGGAGGACCGAGATCCTGACCGGGTTGCTCGGGGCCGACCTTATCGGATTTCACGCCTACGACTACGCCCGGCACTTCATCTCCAGCGTTCGCCGCCTGCTGAATGTGGAGAACAACATGGGCTATGTCCAGTATGAGCACAGGCTGAGCAGGATCGACGTCTTTCCCATGGGCATCGACTACAAGAAATACTCCGTCGCTCTTTCCGACGGCAATGTGAAAAAACGCATGAGCAAGGCCGCCGCGGAGCTGAAAGGATTCAAGGTGATCCTGTCGGTGGATCGCCTGGACTATACCAAGGGCATCCCCGAACGCCTGCGGGCCTACGAGCTGCTACTGGAGCAAAACCCCCGGTACCGGGAGAAGGTGGTGCTGCTGCTCATCGCCGTGCCTTCCCGGACCAAGGTTCATCGCTACCGGGCCCTGAAGCGAGAGGTGGATGAGTTGATCAGCACGATCAATGGAAAGTACGGAACCCTCGGCTGGGTTCCGATCCATTACTTCTACCGGGGCTTTCCCTTCGATCATCTCAGTGCTTTCTACGGCCTGGCCGATGTGCTGCTGGTTACGCCGCTGCGGGACGGGATGAACCTGGTGGCCAAAGAGTTCGTGGCCACCCACAGGGACACAGGGGGTGTGTTGATCCTGAGTGAAACCGCAGGTTCGGCCCGGGAAATGGGAGAGGCCCTGCTGATCAACCCGAACAACAGCGAGGAAATCGCCGCCGCCCTGAAAACCGCCCTGGAGATGGATGCAGAGGAACAGGCCGAACGCAACGCCGTGATGAACGAACGACTGAGCCGCTATGACGTGGGAGCCTGGACCGGGGATTTCCTCAACAAGCTGGGCCAGGTCCGGGAGGTGCAGGACAGTTACCTGGTGAAGAGGATGGCCGGACCTTTCAGAGACGAGCTGATTGCCTCCTACAGACGGGCGGAAACCCGCCTGATCATCCTGAACTACGACGGCACCCTGATCCCCTTCCGCCGGCGTCCCCGCAAGGCGGCTCCGGATCGGGAGCTGCTGGACATACTGGGTGCCCTGGCCTCCGATCCGGCAAACGAGGTGGTGGTGGCCAGCGGCCGTATGCGCCAGGTCATGAACGATTGGTTTGGGAGCATCAACGTGAGCCTTATCGCCTGTCACGGCGCCTGGTTAAAGCCCAAGGGCCTCCAGTGGCGCCTGAGCGAAGCCTTGAGCAACGAGTGGAAGAAGCAGCTGCTTCCCATCTTCCAGCTGTTCAAGGACCGAACCCCGGGCTCCACGGTGGAGGAGAAGGACTACGCCCTGGCCTGGCACTACCGTAACGCCGAACCGGAGCTGGCCGCGCTTCGGGCCAGCGAGTTCAAGGAAATCCTGTTCAGCTACACGGGGGATCTGAACCTGGACGTGCTGGAGGGAAAAAGCGCGCTGGAGATCAAACCGGTGAACGTGAGCAAGGCCAGAGCGGTTTCCACGTGGTTGTCAGGAAACAGCTGGCGGTTTATCCTGGCCGCCGGAGATGACAACAATGACGAGGTCATGTTCAGCCAGCTGCCGGCAAACGCCTATACCATTAAAATCGGCCTGGATATCTCCGAGGCCCGTTACTACCTCGAATCACCCACACAGCTGCGCAGGCTGCTGTCCGACGTCATAGCATGAAAGAGTTTCACATCTCCCGCCACGCCCGGGACCTGTACGATTTCGAGGAATCCCTGTTCGCCCTGCATGGCAATGTGATCCTGGCGGACTTCCGCGCCTCCCGGATCTTCGCCCAGAGGATGAACAGCCGCCGGGATCTGCTGCGCTATCCGGAAACCGCGGTAAAGGCGGGTCAAATCAATGCCATGGGCCTGATCGATGAGATCCTGCATTTCGTGGTACAGCGCTTCGAGGCCGAGTCGAGTCCCAACGCGGTTGACCGGGCTCTATCCTTCGTTGAAAAACGGATAGGCAGGAAGGACCTGGAACGGACCCTGCACGATTTCACCGATCACTTTCCGCCGGTAGAGGTGTACCGCGAGGGCAGCGACCCGAAGGCCTGGCTGAAAGGCGCCACCGCCGGCAAACAACATCGCCGCCTGGCCCTCGAGGAGCTGCTGCTTCTCTGGCTGGCCAATCAGAATCCCGCCTTCTGCCCCTACCTGGAGCTGTTCGACGACGAGGCGTTGGAGAAACGGACGGCCTACCTGCCGGCCATCCGAGCACTGGGGGAGTTTTTCCAACAGGAGCCTGCTTTCGGCCCGGAACAGCAGGATCTCATCTCCATGCTGCGCAGTCCGGCGCTGGCCCATCCCCACTCGTTGACCGACCAGCTGGAGTACATCCGCCGCCGGTGGGGGTACCTGCTGGGGGACTACCTGTACCGTCTGCTGGGCAGCCTGGATCTGATCGAGGAGGAGAGCCGCGTGCGGGCTCCGGGCGCCGGGCCGGCCCGTGTGGCGGATTTCACCGGCCTGGAGGCGGATCTGGAGGCCTTCAGCCAGGACCTGAACTGGATGCCCAGGGTGGTGATGATTGCCAAAAACACCTACGTCTGGTTGGATCAGCTGTCTAAAGGCTACGGGCGGGAGATACGTCGCCTGGACCAGGTCCCGGATGAGGAGTTGGATCGCCTGGGGCGCTGGGGATTCACCGGTCTGTGGCTGATCGGACTGTGGGAGCGAAGCCACGCCTCGAAGCGGATCAAACAGATGTGCGGAAATCCCGAAGCCGAGGCTTCCGCCTACAGCCTCTCGCGCTACGACATCTCGGCGGACCTGGGCGGCTGGGAGGCGTTCAACAACCTTAGAGAGCGAGCCTGGCGAAGAGGCATCCGTATGGCCGGGGATATGGTTCCCAATCATATGGGCATCGATTCCCCCTGGGTGATCGAGCATCCCGATTGGTTCCTCTCCCTGCCCTACAGCCCCTTTCCCTCCTACACCTTCTCAGGCGCCGACCTGTCCCCGGATTCCGGGGTCACCATCCAGCTGGAGGACCACTACTACAGCCGCAACGACGCGGCGGTGGTGTTCAAACGGTTCGACCGGGGTAGCGGGGAGCAGCGCTACATCTACCACGGCAACGACGGCACCAGCATGCCCTGGAACGATACGGCCCAGCTGAACTTCCTGGATCCGGAAGTCAGGGAGGCGGTCATCCAAACGATCCTGCACCTGGCCAAGTCCTTCCCCATCATCCGCTTCGACGCGGCCATGACCCTGACCAAAAAGCACTTTCAGCGGCTCTGGTTCCCCGAGCCCGGTACCGGGGGGGACATACCCTCCCGAGCGGGTCAGGGAATGGGCCGCCGGGAGTTCGACTCCGCCATGCCCAAAGAGTTCTGGAGGGAGGTGGTGGACCGGGTGGCCCGGGAGGCTCCGGACACGCTGCTGCTGGCCGAGGCTTTCTGGATGCTGGAGGGGTTCTTCGTTCGCACCCTGGGCATGCACCGGGTGTACAACAGCGCCTTCATGAACATGCTCAAAAACGAGGCCAACGCCGAGTACCGCCAGGTGATCAGGAACACCCTGGAGTTCAATCCGGAGATCCTCAAGCGCTTCGTCAACTTCATGAACAACCCCGACGAAGAAACCGCCGTGGCTCAATTCGGAAAGGGGGACAAGTACTTCGGTGTCTGTCTGCTCATGGCCACGCTCCCGGGGCTGCCCATGTTCGGGCACGGCCAGGTGGAGGGATTTACCGAAAAGTACGGCATGGAGTACAGGCGCGCCTACTGGGATGAAGCGGTCGACCCGCAGCTGGTGCAGCGCCATGAGCGGGAGATCTTTCCCCTCCTGCACAGACGTGCCCTGTTCGCCGGGGTCGAGCACTTTCAGCTATACGATTTCCAGGCTGAGGCCGGGGCAAATCCGGATGTTTTCGCCTACTCGAATCGCCTGGACGGTTCCGGGGACCAGCGCGCCCTGATCATCTATCACAACCGCTACGCCGAGACCGGCGGTTGGATACACCTCTCCTGTCCCGTTTCCGTGAACAGCGGGAGCGGCAGGAACCTGGTGCAACGCTCCCTGGGAGAGGGTTTGGGTCTTGCCAACGACGAGAGTACATACTGCATCTTCAGGGACCACCTCAGCGGCCTGGAGTACCTGCGCCGCTGCCGGGAGCTGCACGAGCGGGGTCTGTACGTGGAACTCCGGGCATACGGAGCCCACGTATTCCTCGACTTCCGGGAGGTACAGGATAGTCCTGAGCGGCCCTACGCCGCCCTGGCGGATTATCTGAACGGCAGGGGTGTACCGGAGATGGAAACCGCCCTGAAGCAGCTCCTGCTGCAGCCGATTCACAAGCCCCTGCACTCCCTGATCAGCGCGAACACCTTCCGACAGCTGATGGAGCACCGCAGGAGCGATCTCCAGCAGCGACGCTCAGAGCAACAGCTACCCGCCGCCGGCATCTCGGAAAGCATAGACAGGCTCAGCCGCAGCGTGAAGGATTTTGCAGGCGCCCCGGGAGACGCCGATACCCTGGCAGCGGAGCTGAAAGCCAAACTCCTCGCCTGCCTGGATCTTCCCTCCCTGCAGACCCTGCTGCCCTCCGGTGAGGAAAACCGGGCCATCGCCGCAGAGCTAAGCCTGATGCTCCAGGAAAGCGGGGAAACGCAGGAGCGTTGGGTCCCGGGCAGTGCTACCTTCACGTGGGCAACCCTCTTCGGCTGGCTGTTCGTTCATGCCCTGGGCAGCATCGTCGGAGCCGAGCAGCGTGCCATGCAGAGCCGCAGCTGGATCGACGAATGGCTGCTGGGCAAGCTGCTGCTCTCGGCTCACGAACAGCTGGGGCTGAACGAGGAACAGCGGCAGGATGCCCTGGCCCTTGTAAAGATCCTTACCAGCCATCAGCTGTGGTTCGAACAGCCGGCATCCCGGGACCGCCCGCCGGAGGCTTCCCGGGTATTGCGCACCCTCCTCGGCGATTCCGAGGTCCAGGAGTACTTGAAAATCAACCGTTACCAGGAGATCCTCTGGTACCACGACGAATCCCTGCACCGCCTGTTGACGGGGCTGACTCTGATCGCCGCGGTGGATGCCCTGAGCAAGGCAGCGGAGGATCCGCCCCGTTGTGCCCGGCTGATTCGCCTCCGTAGAGCCGTTGTGGATCAGATCCGCAGGGCCGGGGACGAGTCACAATACCAGGTCGAGGGGCTGCTGACCGCGTTGTCGGATTGAGAGAACGGATGTGGTATAAAGACGCGGTCATCTACGAGCTGCACGTCAGGAGCTACTTCGACAGCAACGCCGACGGAATCGGGGATTTCAGCGGGTTGACCCGGAAGCTCGACTATCTGGCCGACCTGGGCGTTACCGCGCTCTGGCTCCTGCCCTTCTATCCCTCGCCCCTGCGGGACGACGGCTACGATATCTCCGACTACTACAAGGTTCATCCGAACTACGGAACCCTGCCGGATTTCCGCCGCTTTCTCAAAGAGGCCCACAAGCGGGATTTGCGGGTCATCACCGAGTTGGTGATCAACCACACCTCCGACCAGCACGGCTGGTTTCAGAGAGCCCGGCAGGCTCCGGCCGGATCTCCGGAGCGGGATTTCTACGTGTGGAGCGACACCTGGGACCGCTACACGGAGGCCCGGATCATCTTCAAAGACACGGAAACCTCGAATTGGAGCTGGGATCCGGTGGCCGGAGCATACTACTGGCACCGCTTCTACTCCCATCAGCCCGACCTGAACTACGACAATCCACGGGTACGCAGAGAGATCTTCCGGGTGGTGGATTACTGGTTCGATATGGGGGTGGACGGGATGCGTCTGGACGCTATTCCCTACCTCTACGAACGGGAGGGCACCAACTGCGAAAACCTGCCTGAAACCCACGCCTTCCTCAGGCAGCTGCGCGCTCATACCGAGGGCAAGTTCCCCGGCCGGATGTTCCTGGCCGAGGCGAACCAGTGGCCCGAGGATGCGGTAACCTACTTCGGGCAGGGGGATGAGTGCCACCTCTGCTACCACTTCCCGGTGATGCCCAGGTTGTACATGGCCCTGACCATCGAGGACCGCTTTCCCCTGGTGGACATCATGGAGCAGACCCCGGAGATCCCCGAGAACTGCCAGTGGGCCATGTTCCTGAGAAATCACGACGAACTTACCCTGGAGATGGTCACAGACGAGGAGCGGGACCAGATGGTTCGCTTCTACGCCCAGGACCCCAGGGCCCGGATCAACCTGGGCATCCGCCGGCGCCTGGCTCCCCTGTTGGGCAATGACAGAAGGAAGATCGAGCTGATGAACATCCTGCTGTTTTCCCTGCCGGGCACGCCGACCCTGTACTATGGAGATGAGATCGGCATGGGGGACAACTACTACCTCGGTGACCGGGACGGGGTACGTACGCCCATGCAGTGGAGCGCGGACCGCAACGCCGGCTTCTCTCGGGCAGGCCCTCATCAGCTGTACCTGCCGGTGATCATCGATCCGGAGTACCACTTCGAGGCGATCAACGTGGAGACCCAATCGAAGAATACCTCGAGCCTGCTGTGGTGGATGAAGCGACTGATCTCGATCCGCAAGAATGTCCAGCCTCTCGCCCGGGGAGATCTGCGTTTTCTCTTTCCGGAAAATCCCCGGGTGCTGGCCTTCACCCGCAACTGGCAGGAGGAGACCCTGCTGGTGGTAACCAACCTCTCCCGCTTTCACCAGGTTGTGGAGCTGGACCTATCCGACTTCTCCTCCTCTACCCCCACAGAGGTGTTCAGTCAGAATCGCTTTCCCGACGTGGGGGAGGAGCCCTATCGCCTGACACTCGGGCCCTACGGGTTTCTCTGGTTGAGCCTGACCCGGGAGCGCGAAGCCCTGCGGTTGGGGGGCGCCGGAGAAACTGTGGAACTGTCCGTTGAGGGTTCCTGGACCCGGGTGCTCCGGGGAGGGACCAGGAAAAAACTCGAGCAGGAAATTCTCCCGGCCTACCTGATGAGCCGTTGCTGGTACGCCGATAGGGACAGGCAACTGCGAAGGGTGCGGATCGTCGAAGAGCTACACCTGTCTGCGAAGGAGAACGGACCGGTACTGCTCATCCTGGAGGCGGAGTACGGCGACGAGCCTTCTCGGCTGTACCTCCTCCCTCTGGCCTTCGCCGCTGCCGAGCATACTCTGGATGTGATGGAACGTTTTAAATCAGAGACCGTCGCTCGTCTTACAGCCGAGGGTTCCTGGGGATTGCTGTACGACGGCGGGTACAGCGAGGAGTTTCATCGCTTGCTTCACAGCCTCATCCTGGGCAGGAGGAAGATAAAAGGTCGGTCCGGGGAGCTGACCAGCCGGCAGGCGCCGAAAAAGAGGTTCCCGAATGATATCCGGAAGGAGGTGAGCTCCTCCCGGGTGCTCGGGGAATCCGGCGAACAGCCCGAGCGAGGTGGAGCGTGCAACACCTCGATCGTATTCGACAATCGCTTGTATCTGAAACTATACAGGCGCTTCGAGGACGGTTCGAATCCGGACACGGAAATGGCCCGCACTCTAAGCGCGGTGGCTGACTTCAGCGGTGTTCCCCGCTATCTGGCCAGCCTGGAGTACCGGCGGGCAGATCGCGAAACCCTGGCCGTGGCTATGCTGCAGGAGTACGTTCCCAATCAGGGGGACGCATGGGCTGCACTGCAGGGAGCGCTGAGCCGCTACTACGAAGAGGTTCTGATGGACGATAGGGCCGTGGCGGAGGCGCTGTTGGAATCCGGCTCGCCCCTGGATGCCGACCACGGGCAAATCGACAGCGCCGTGCAGGAGTTGATCGGCAGCCTCTACGTCCAATTCGCCGAGTTGCTGGGCACGCGTACCGCGCAGATGCACGTTGCCCTGGCCTCTGCCAACTCCGATCCGCTGTTCGCTCCGGAACCGTTCTCCAAACTCTACCAGCGCTCCCTATACCAGTCCCTGCGCAGCCGAATCCTGCGCAGCTTCCGTGTGTTGGAACGCGCGCTGCCCAAGCTGGAGACCGAGGGAAAAGAGGAGATCCGGGCGCTGCTCGCCCGGAGGGAGGACATCCTGGCCGCCCTGATGGAAATTGTGGGGCACAAGATCTCCGGGATGAAGACCCGAGTACATGGGGATTACAATCTCCAGCAGGTTCTGTTTACGGGCCGGGATTTCATGATCATGGACTTCGAGGGAGAGCCCGGGCTTCCCGCCGGTGCCCGGCGCCTGAAGTACTCTCCCCTTCGGGACGTGGCGGATATGATCCGCTCATTCTACTATGCCGCCTACGGGGCGTTGTATCACCACACCGCGGCCCACCCCGAGGACCTGGACAGCCTGGAGCCGTACGCCGCCCTGTGGTATCGATCCGTCAGCCGCCTGTTCCTCACCTCCTATCGAGAGTCCATGGGCCAAACCGGCATCCTTCCGGCAGACGAGGCCGAGCAGAGAATCCTTCTGCGCGCCTTCCTTCTGGACAAGGGGATTGCCGGGGTCGTGCATGAGCTGAAGGAGAGACCGGATTGGCTGGCTATTCCGGTCAGAGTCGCGCAGTCGATGCTCTCAGAAAGCCTGCCGGGAGGTTGATGTTTCCTAGCAATTCCCGATAGGGTAAGTAGACCCGTCGTCACGGCTCTGAGCTCATGGATCAACAGATAAGGACGATCCAGCAATTCTACGCGCTCATGCAGGGCAGCGGGACCGCCCGCCGACGGATAGTCACCCGCATCCTGGCGGGAGCGGACCCGGATCCCGGAGATATCCAGCGGCTCGGCTCCTGCCTCGCTTCCCTGAAGCGGATTCCACTCCAGGGCGGCCGCTTCGAGCTTTCCGCCGGTGGCCAGGGCGGCAGGCGTTCCCCCGAACGAACAATCCATCTGGAGCTGGACTACGAGATCGACGAGCTGGAGAAGGACCTCCTGTTCCTCGAACGGGGCGAAGATGCTCTGCTGGCTCGCATGGAGGAGCTGCACCCCGGATTTCAGGAACAGCTGAACGGGGCCCTCGCCTTCTGCCGTGGTATGCACTTTCCCCTGGGCTGCCTGCTCACCGACCGGGACGGAACCGTGAACAACTACTGCGGCCGCTATCTGTCTTCGATTCAATCGGTGTACAACGCGGTTTTTCTCTCCAGATTCGCCGCGGCAGCGGTTGGGCATGCCGTCATCCTGACCTCCGCTCCGCTGTCCAACGGCGGCCTGGAGGATCTCACGGTCAGCCCCCCCGGCACTTTCGTGCTGGCAGGCTCCAAGGGCCGGGAGTATCTGGACGGCAACGGACAGCGCAGAGCCCTGGCCATCGAAGCGGACAAGCAGAAACGGCTGCACCGGCTCAACCGGCGCCTCACCCAGTTGCTTCAGGATTCGGGCTACGAAATCTTCGGGCTGATCGGTTCGGGGCTGCAGTTCAAGTTCGGTCAGACCACCGTAGCCAGACAGGACATCTACGGTTCCATCCCCGAGACGGATTCGCACAACTTTGCCGGGGTTATCGGGGAGCTGGTCCGAGAGATCGATCCCGAAGGGCTATATTTCAGGACGGAGGATACCGGTAAAGATATCGAGATCATCCTCACCGTCGAGGCAGAGGCGGGGCTCAAGGACTTCGACAAGGGAGACGGGATTCTCTTCCTCGATTCGGAGCTCGCTCTGAAACTGAGCCGGGGCGAAAACCTGGTCTGCGGCGACACCGCCTCGGACATCCCGATGGTTACCGCCGCTTCGGAAAAATCGCCGGATCCGTGGACGATCTTTGTAACCCGGGAGGAAAACCTGAAAGAGGCTGTCCGGCGCGCCTCCAACCGGGCTCACTTTGTGAACGAACCGGACGTTCTGGTCTGCCTATTGAATCAACTGGGAAAGGAAAGAGGATGAAACAGGAGATTTGTTGCAGCGGGGCGATCTTCGACCTGGATGGCGTGATCACACAGACCGCCAAGGTGCATTTTTCGGCGTGGAAGCAGACCTTCGAAACCTTTCTGGCAAAGCGCAAGGGCCTATCGGAGGACCAGAAACGTCCCTTTACCTATGAAGAGGACTATGTTCCCTACGTGGACGGGAAGCCCCGCTACCAGGGGGTGAAGTCCTTCCTCGAATCCCGGGATGTCTCCATCCCCTTCGGCAAACCCGCTGATGCCGCCAACCGGCTAAGCGTATGCGGGGTGGGAAACAGAAAGAACGAGCTGTTCCGGGAGATAGTGGCTGGCGATGGCGTGGAGATCTACCAGAGCACGGTCAACCTGGTCAAGGATCTGAAAAAGCGGGGGGTGAAGGTGGCCGTAGCCTCCTCCAGCATGAACTGCCAATTCATCCTCGAAAAAGCCGGGCTGGACAGCCTTTTCGAGGATATCGTGGGCGGCAAGGTTTCCCGGGAGCTCGGTCTGAAGGGGAAGCCGGAACCGGATATCTTTCTGGTTGCCGCCGAAAATATCGGAGTTGACCCGGGTTGCTCCATTCTGGTGGAAGATGCCATTTCCGGGGTCGAAGCGGGGCGCAGGGGGAACTTCGCCCTGGTGATCGGCATCGCCAGAACCGGCGATCCTCAAGCCCTGCAGGCATCCGGTGCGGATATCGTGGTTCAGGATATGAAGCAACTGTCCTGGAAGGATATCGAGCGCTGGTTCACCCGTGACCTGGAGCGGGACAGCTGGACTCTGGTGTACCACGGCTTCGAGCCGGAGCGGGAGCGGCTGCGGGAGTCCCTCACCACCGTGGGAAACGGCTACTTCGGTACCAGAGGCTGCTTCGAGGCCAACAGGGCCGATGAGGTCGTACATTATCCGGGTACCTACATCGCCGGGGTCTACAACTCCCTGCCCAGCGTGGTTTTCCGCAGAACCATCACCAACAACGATCTGGTCAACTGTCCCAACTGGCTGCTGGTGGAGCTGGCTATAGAAAACGGGAAGTTCCGCTCGCCTCTGGAGTTCGAGCTTCTCGACTACCGGCACTCCCTGGATATGCGAAGGGCGCTGAGCAGCCGCAGCCTTACCTTCAAAGACAGGAAGGGACGGATCACCACGATCGCCTCCGAGCGCCTGGCAAGCATGGCGGACCCGCATGTGGGGGGAATCCGCTTTTCGGTGCGACCGGAAAACTGGTCGGGGCAGATCAAGCTCCGCTCCAGCTTGGACGGCACGGTGATCAACTACGGGGTTCCCCGCTACCGGGAGCTGAACTCCAGGCACCTGACCCCCATATCGGTGAGCGAGTCGGATGGGTCGATCAACCTGGAGGTGCAGACGGTCACCTCGAAGGTGCGGATCTTCATGCAGGCCCGCCACGCCCTGCTCCACGACGGCAAAACCGTCAGGTGTGAGCGCCGGGTAGACCACGACGTGGGCCTGATCAGCGAGTCCTTCACCCTCTCCATCCGGGAGGGACAGGAGTACACCCTGGAGAAGATCTTCAGCCTCTACACCTCGAAAGACCGGGACGTGACCGATCCTCAAGGCTCCTCCCAATCCTCCCTGGCCGGGAAACCTCGATTCGCCGATCTGCAGAAGGCTCATGAAAGAGCCTGGCGGGATCTCTGGGATCGGGCCGACATCCGCGTGGATGGGGACCGTTTTGCTCAGGCAGCCCTGCGCCTGCATATCTATCACCTGCTCTGCACGGCCAGTCCCTATAACCGCCTGATCGACGCCGGTATGCCCGCCCGGGGACTGCACGGAGAGGCCTATCGGGGTCATATCTTCTGGGATGAGCTGTTCATCTACCCCTTCTACAACCTTCGCTTTCCCCAGATCGCCCGAGCCCTGTTGCTGTACCGCTACCGCCGGCTGGAGGGGGCCCGGGAGTACGCCCACGAACACGGGTACCGGGGTGCCATGTACCCCTGGCAGACCGCAGACAACGGCCACGAGGAAACTCAAGTTATCCATTTCAATCCCGTATCCGGCAAGTGGGATCCGGACCTGAGCAGCCGCCAGCGCCACGTCTCCATCGCCGTGGCCTACAGCGCATGGGAGTACTTCTACTGCACCGGGGATCTGGAGTTCATCAACGAATACGGGGCGGAAATCCTGGTGCTGACCACCCGCTTCTGGGCCAGCATCGCCAAATATGACGAGGCGGACGGACGGTACCACATCCGGGGCGTGATGGGACCGGATGAATATCACGAGAAGTATCCGGATGCCGAGGCCGAACACGGCGGCTTGGACGACAACGCCTACACCAATATCCTGGTGGGCTGGCTGATGCACAAGACCATCGAGACCCTCGAGTACCTGCCCAAGAAGGACATGCGCATTCTGGTGGAGAAAACCGGATTCAAACCGGCGGAGATGGAGCTGTGGAAGGATATCGTGAGCAAGATGAACGTGGTCATCTCCAAGGATCGGATCATCTCCCAATTCGACGGCTACATGGATCTACAGGAGCTGGACTGGGAAGCCTACCGCAGCAAGTACGGGAACATCGGCAGACTGGACCGCATCCTCAAGGCTGAGGGGGATTCTCCGGACCGCTACAAGCTTTCCAAGCAGGCCGACGTGTTGATGATCTACTACCTGCTCGCCCCCGGACAGGTCAAGAACATCCTGGAGCTGATGGGCTACCGGGTCGGAGACGAGCTGGAGCTGATGCGCAAGAACTACGAGTACTACGCCCACCGCACCAGTCACGGCTCCACGTTGAGCTTCATCGTGCACGCGGGGGTGCTGAAGCATCTGAAGGGTCACCGCCAGGACATGTGGCGCTGGTTCCACACGGCCCTGAAGAGCGACATCGAGGATATCCAGGGCGGCACCACCCAGGAGGGCATCCACACCGGCGTGATGGGCGGCACCCTGGATCTGGTGATGAAAGTCTTCGCCGGCATCAGCCTGTTCAAAGACGGGATCCATTTCGAACCGCAGCTTCCCGCTCATTGGCGGCGCCTGGACTTCAAGCTCTGCCACCGCCGCAACTGGTTTCATATCACCCTCACCCCGTCACAGCTGACAGTCAAGAAGATCAACCAGAGCAAGAAACAGCCGGTGGATATCCTGGTGGGGGAGAAGCGCTATAAAATCAAGGAAAAGGAAACGCTGTCCATCCGACTGACGCAGGCTTGAGCCTGCCCCGGTTGAATCTCCCCCGGCTTTGGTCTTCGATTTGCGCTGTTTGACTTACCTCGAGAGCAGCCGCTTGCGCCACCTGCGGTAGTAGGTGCTGCGCAGGCCCTCGGCAGCGCGGTACAGGCGGTATGGAAGCGGCCGCAGAGCTACGTCGTAGCAGCCCAGCCTGTTGAGCACCCGCCCGCCGAAGCCGGTCTTGAAACGGAACAGACCGTGCATCGGGTGCTGCGGGTCGTCACTCGGGGGAATTCCGAACAGGTCGTAGAACCGGCAACCGTGCTCCCGGGCCAGCTGGATGGCCCGCCACTGCAGGCCGTAACTGGGCATCAGGTTGCGTTTTCTGTCCGAAGATGCGCCGTACAGGTACCAGGCCCCCTCCCCCATCAACGCAATGATGATCCCGGCCAGCAGCTGCCCTTCGTGAGCGGCGGTTAACAGGTACAGCTGTGGAGCGCCCGCCCCGTAGCTTCCGGCCAGGGCAAACAAACTCTTGTAGTAAGCTTCACTGTGCAGGGTGATGCGGTCTCTACGGGCCGTTTCCCGGTACAGGCCGTACCACTCGGATAGAGCCGATTCCAAATGGTCGGCGGGAGTCGTGGAAATTTCCACCCCCTTCTTGGCGGAAAGACGGATGTTGTAGCGGGTCTTGCTCTTCATGGCGGCCAGCAGCTGTTCTTCACTCCCGGTGAGATCCAGGATCACCGTGCTGGGGGGCTGAATATCCATCGGTGCCGTGTGCAGGCCCCCCGAGCTCAGCAGGGATGCAGGACGGTTCCCCAGGCCCTCCTCACCCCAGGGCAGATCGAAGCGAAGGAACAGGCAGCGGTCCAGGTAGGGTCGCAGCGCCTCGGCAAGCTCCAGCAGAAAGCGCTCCGGCTGGACCACGGGTTCGCTCAGCTGCGGCCCGTGGGGCACATAGGCCAGTTCCATACCCGCAGCTAATCGTCGGACAAGCACGAGCAGGCCGAACACACGGCCCCGGTAGCCGCAGCGGAAGGCCCGGGCCCGCCAGCCGAGTTGCCGGCGGAAGGCGCCCCAAAATCCGCTCTGCAGCAGAGCGCGGGTGCCCTCCAGATCACCGAGCTCGATCGCCTGAATATCGATTTTCATCTGATTTCCGCATCCATAATTTCCGCTTCTACGTTTCCGATAACCTTCAGCAAGTCCAGGCTCAGAGAAGCCCAAACCGGCTCAGCCGGGTCCATCACTCCGAGGCGGATCTTCAAGCCGTAGGGCCGTCCTGCGGGAAACGAGGGATCCAGCCAGTGCCACCTTGCATCACCGTGCAGCTCCACCCAGGCGTGTCCGATAAAGCCAACCTCGGTCATGATAAGACCATAGGCCAGCCGGGAGGGTACGCCCGCCTTCCGCAGGAGGGCCACCAGCAGCAGGGCATGCTCCGTGCAGTCCCCCTCCCTGCTCTCCAGTATCTCTTCCAGGCCGGCAAATCCGAAGGCCAGGGATTTGTTCCGAATGTAGCGATCCGCCAGCCGCTCCAGGCACGATGTGGATACGGCTCCCCCATCCGCGTGGCAGCGATGAAGCAGCTCCTCCAACCTCGGATCTTCCAGATCGAGGTGGAATCCCCCCTCCAGATAGCGTTGCAGCTTCGGTGGGACCGCCCCGGCGCCCTTTCTGGGTGAAGTGGCGGGAATGGAATCCCCCCGGCCGGCCGATCCTCGGCTGCTCCTCAGTTCCAGGACCAGCTCGCTTACCTCTCCGCGGTCATCCGGTGTGGCCGATACGATGCGTAGTGGAATGTCCCCGGCTTGCGTGCGGGCCCCCGGCGGGGCGTTCAAATCCTCCTCCGCCCTGCGCGCCGCCCCGTGCAGGATCCCCACACCCGGACCGCGAAAGGCCACGGTGACCGCCCTCGTGCTCTGCAACGACAGATCCCCGAGCCCCCGGACGGGAACGGTCAGCGAAGCCACGTCGAATACGGCGGCCAGCTCCTCCATCGATTCGGACTCTGCTGACGCCCCATCCTGCCCTCTGCGGGGATCCCCCTCCAGGCGGAGGATCTCCAGGGCCAATCCCACGGGGGTCTTGGAGTAGAGAAACTGAGCCTTTTCGTCGTAGACCTCGGTGGTGACCACTCCGGGAAGGCTCGTGCTCCGCTCCTCCACCAGCACGCCCCGATGTGTCCGCCCTTGGGAATCGGACAACTCCCCGGGGCCGAGAATAC
The DNA here is from genome assembly GCA_964520025.1 of uncultured Spirochaetaceae bacterium. Classification (GTDB taxonomy): domain Bacteria; phylum Spirochaetota; class Spirochaetia; order SZUA-6; family DRHE01; genus JAFGQJ01. The sequence goes on along the minus strand of CAZFMD010000048.1, from coordinate 1,617 downwards.
GCATCCGGAACTCTTCGATCTTCATAGTTTCCGGAGAGAACAGCCGGTAGTCGAGCTGCCCCTTTCCCGCCGGCTTGGTGATCATAGCGGCGATCTCACGGTCGATTGCGTGCAGACCCCTGGGTTCATTCTCCAGAGGCAGGAAGATCTCCTCTGTCTGTTCGCCCCCACGGATCTGTACCCGAAGTTCTCCCTCGATGATCCGGGCCTCAACCCGCTGCCGCTGGCCGTTCATATCGAGCTCCGAGCTGACCGATACCAGAGCACCTTCCTCTGCCTCGATCCACACGTCGGTCTGGGTCATGAAAAAGGGAAAGCCGAAGCGGCGGATCTCCATGGTCTGCTCGATATCACTGCGGATCACCCCTTCTTCGCTTCGCCAGGTGGTCTGATGAAGAAAACCTACGGTTTTCCCTTCCAGCTGGAGCGAGAACCAATGCTCTTCAAGCTTTTCCTGGGCGTATGTGGCGTGTGTCAGTATGGGAAGGAACAGTAGTAGCAGCAGCAGCCGCTTCATGATCGGCGCCTTCATCCGCTCCGGCGAGCCGGAACACCGGGGACAACCATCCCCGGACCTATCGCACCTTGCCGGTCTTCACTCGTTCCGTGGTGATGGCGTTCCCTGCACATTCCAGGGGAAGATCGTCGATCAGCACCTGTGCGTCTTTCACCTGAATCGGGATGGAGAAAAACTCCTCGATATCGATCTCCTGCTTGGCCTCTGCCGGCCCCTGCAAGCCGGTAAGACCGACCGGATCTCCCGGTTGGGCGTGATCGGCGAACAGCACCTCAACGGTCTCGCCTTCCTTGGCGGCCAGGAGCATACCCTGGCTCTCCACGCCCCGCAGGCGGGCGGATTTGAGATTGGTTACCAGGAGGATGTTTCGCCCTTGAAGCTCATCCGCCCGGTAGTAGGGAACCAGCCCGGAGACGATCTGCCGGGTTTCACCCCCCAGATCCACGGTTTCGATGTACAGTTTATCCGCCTTGGGATGTTTCTCTACCTCGGTGATGCGGGCTACCCTCAGGTCCACCCGGGAGAGGAATTTTTGAACATTCTCCGATGCTTGGGCCATGGCCTGTCCCCCTGAAAATTTCATCTTGAAGTTTGCGATCTCCTCGTCCTCCAGCTTGCGGAACAGCAACTCCGGCGCCCGTACCGTCTCGATTCCGGATAGCACCCCGAGATCTCGGTAACCCGCCCCCTCCGTTCCCAGGAACGAGTGTATCTTTGCCGCCGTGTCGGGCAGGTAGGGATGGATCAGCACGGCCAGATCTCTGATCAGGTAGACCAGATCCCGCAGCAAGCCTGCAGTTTTTTCCCGATCCTCCTTGATCCGCTTCCAGGGCTCTTCATCCTGGAAGCGCTTGTTGCCGATCGAGGACAAAGCGAGGATTCGCCGCAACGCATCCCGCAGATCTATCCGTTCCAGAGCCTCGAGGATCTCCTTCTCCGCCTGCCCGACCTCCCGCCAGAAGGCCGCAGTGGCTTCCCCGGCCGTCCCACCCTCAGCCGCCCCGGCACCATCCTGCGCCACCCTGCCCTCGAAGAAGCGATGCAGGAAGGTCAGGGTCCGGTTGACCAGGTTGGCCAGGTTGCCGATCAGCTCCCCGTTG
>CAZFMD010000047.1:0-18165 GCA_964520025.1 uncultured Spirochaetaceae bacterium | reverse complement strand
AAATAAAAAAAGCGAGCGAGGGGAATCGAACCCCCGTCACGAGCTTGGGAAGCTCGGGTAATAACCATTATACGACGCTCGCCTGATCGATATACCTGTATGTCTTAGAAAAATATAACGCAGGGCCGAGTGATCCGTCAACACCTGATTGACAGGCCGGGAAATAACCCACAAACTATACCTTGTCTGCCGATGCACCCATTGCTGAACTCGTCTGAAATATGATGATTAACCGGGTTCAGATGAAAATCGTTGAATCAGTCAGTGGAACCGCTCTTCTGGAAATGCTCACAGCTGCGACAGATTGGCTGGAGCAGCATGCAGCCTACATCGATTCCCTGAATGTTTTTCCCGTACCGGACGGAGACACGGGCACCAATATGCTGTTCAGCATGCGTGCTGCCGTGGAGGAGGCTCGCAAGGTGCCGGAACCGGAACCCACCGCCTCATCGATAGCCGCGGCCTTCGCCCGTGGAGCACTGATGGGCGCGCGGGGGAACAGCGGAATCATCCTGTCACAACTGTGGCAGGGATTGGCTCGAGGCATCGGAGAGAAACAGGTTGCGGCAAACGCGGATCTGGTGGAGTCACTGCAGCGGGCCGCGACTCTCTCGGTACGGGCGTTGAGCAAGCCCGTTCAGGGAACGATCCTGACGGTCATACAGGATATCGCCGCTGCGGCGAGGAGCGGCCCGAGGGTCGAAGAGGACTTTGTCACACTTGTAGAGAGACTGGTGGCAGTGGCGGAACAATCCGTGGCAGGAACGCAATCACAGCTGCAAGTGCTGAGGCAAGCCGGAGTGGTGGACGCCGGGGCGGAGGGACTGCACGTCATTCTGGAAGGCTGCCTGTACCACCTTCAAGGGCGGCGACCAACACCCAGGCGATCCCGAACAACCCCGGCAGTCGGCGCATCCGGCAGGTCTGCACCCGGAACGGTCTCGATAGGAGAACCCTACGGCTTCTGTACGGAGTTCGTGCTCACGGGCAACAACCTCCGGCCCGAGAAAATCAGAACCGACCTCGAGGAGCGCGGGCAGTCTCTGGTGGTGGCCGGAGATGAAAGCACCGTGCGCGTCCACATTCACACCCCGAATCCGGACTCGATAGTGCGGCAGGCCGGGTTTCTGGGCACGATCCAGCGGCTCAGCGTTCGTGATATGGACGAGCAGCATCGCGCCTACAGAACAGAAACAGCCGGGGTGCTGGCCATTGTTCCCGGACAGGGATTTGCCGAAATATTCGCCAGTCTGGGCGCCCAAGCGATCGTTGTGGACACGCTCCGGCCGCATCAAGCAGTCGAAAAGCTGCTGGAGACGATCGGAAAGCCGGGAAACGGCGGGGTGTTTATCCTTCCGAACAGGGCGGAGCTGATACCCCTCATCCAAGAGGCAACCACAGCCCGGCGACAAGAGATCCGCGTTGTTCCGGCAAAAACGATCCCCGAAGGGATCTGCGCGGCACTGGCCTACAATCCCACAGAAGACAACGATGCGAACAACCGGCTCATGCAGCGGGCGATCGAGCAGGTTCACTCGATCGAGCTCAGGGGTAACAACCCACGCACGGGGCGGGTCACCGGTCTGCTGGACGGATTCCATGCGCTACAGGGTGAAAGCACGGAGCAGGTATTGGGAGGCATCATGGCCGGGCTGGACGTCGATAAGGCGGATGTGGTTACCGTATACCACAGGAGAGGAATTGCTGCCGAGACGGTTCGGTCGATCTGTGCCGGATTTCGTCGTGCCGATCCGCATCTGGAGGTTACTACCATCTGCGCCGGTCTCTTCGGCTCTGATTTGATCATATCCGTCGAGTAGGAGGTGCGATTCGAGCAATGGCCGTCCGGATCGTAACAGACAGCATAGCCGATCTTCCCTCCCACGTGGCCGAGCAACTCGCCGTATCCGTGGTGCCGCTGATTATCCAGTTCGGTACAGAGGCCTACCGCGACGGGGTGGATATGAGCGCGGACCAGTTCTACCTGGAACTGCGGGACAGTAGAGTGTTCCCGACCACCTCCACACCTGCGCCCCAGGCCTTCGCCGATGTGTACGACAGCCTGGCGGCTAGCGCGCAAGAAATTGTGGTGATTACTCTTTCAGCCCGACTCAGCGGCACCTATGAAGCGGCATTGCAGGGAAGATCTCTGAAGAGCACCGACTGCCGGGTAGAGGTTATCGATTCCCGGACAGCCGCCATGTGTCAGGGTCTGATCGTGATGAGAGCCGCGCAGGCAGCCCTGGCCGGATCGACGGTGAGTGAAATCAGGGAAATCGTCGAGCGCAATGTCCCCCGCGCCGAGCTCCTGGCCGCCTTCGATACCCTGGAGTATCTGAGAAGGGGCGGACGGATCGGCGCGGCAAAGGCATACCTGGGATCCCTGCTCAACGTGAACCCTCTCATCACCCTGAAGGGGGGAGTTGTAAAACCGGCGGGCAGGACCCGGTCCAGGGCAAAGGCCATCGATCAACTCTACGGGTTTGCCGCCGGCTACTCGAAAATCGATGAGATGGCCGTGGAAAATACGGCCTGCCCCGAAGAGGCGAAAGAGTTGATCGAACGGCTGGCTGCGTTATTCCCGAAGGAGCGAATCTACCGATCCAAGATGACGCCTGTGATCGGAGCGCACACCGGGCCTGGGCTGTTGGTGGTTGCGATCCTCGGAGATCGCCCCAAGGCTTGAGGATACAACTACCGTCTCGAGCAGCCGATCCTACTGCCCCGCTCCGGCCTGCTGGCGGATCTCCTCCTGCTCGAAGATGTACAGAACCAGCTCGCTGTCCTCATCCACGATGTAGGGGATGGAGATCGGTCCGCCCGGATGCTTCATGGCCAGGATGGTGGTGTTTCCCTCCTCAGAGATCGAGTCCAGGGTGATATCCACCATGATCGGATAGTCGGGCAGCACGTACTCGAACACGCCGAACACCTGCCCCACGGCGGTCCGTTCGGGCCGGGTCATGGTCAGCTGAACCACCGCGCCGTAGGGCACCTCACTCTCCGGCTCCGGTGTCTGAGCTACGATCACCCCGGCACTCTCATCTGCCTCCACCCGCTTAACCGAAAAGATGAAGGGGAAATTCGCACTGGACAGCTGCGCAATGGCGTCCTTGAACTCCATGTCTATGAGCTCCGGGACTTCCACCAGCTCCCCCTTGGGTCCGCGACTGACAACCACCTCGAGCTCGGTGAGACTGTCGATCACCGTGCCCGGTTCGGGTTTCTGGGCCAGAATGGTGCCCGCCGGTTCGGGATCGAAGACGTAGGACACCGGCTCCTTGATCTTCAGAAGAGCCCGATAGGATGCGAAGAGCGTCTGCAGGTGGATCTTCACATCCTCCAGCTTCTGTCCCACGTAGTCCTCCACCCTGTCGATGACCGGTCCGCGACTCACGGTTAGCGTGACACGCCGACCCACCCGGACGATGCTTCCCGATGATGGTCGCTGCTCGATCACCATGCCTTTCTCATAGTCGGAGGAGTAGCGAATCTGCAGCCGGGGATACAGCTCCTTTTCCTGCAGCTCGATAAGCGCGCTGATCAGTTCCTTGTTTTCCACATTCGGTATCAGGACCTCCTCGGCGCCCCGCACCGACAGCCAAAAGGTAACAAAGCCGATCAGGACCATGAGCACGAACATGGCCACTATCAGGAGGATTACGAGTTTGAAGTTCCGCCGGTCGGGAGGGTCCTTGTGATTGGGAAATATACGCGTGATGCTGCTCATCTGTCTTCTCCCAGCTGTGCGCCGATAAAATCTTTCTGCCCGTTGACAAAGGCCCGCCAATCCAGCGGCTTCTTTGCCTGAAGCTGCAATCTGGAAACGTACAGCACCCCTGCTCCGGTGTTCACCAGGATACCATACCGATTGTCGATATCAAGCACAAGTCCCCGCTTCTTGCCGCCTGTGTCGGGGTTTCCCGGATACACCCCTCCTGCCAGGAGGTTCACACGCCGGTCGCCCCAGGTGGTGAAAGCCCGAGGCCAGGGGTCGTAGGCCCGGATCATGCGCTCGATCGTGCCGGCTTCGGCGCTCCAATCGATGCGACCGTCCTCCTTGCGCACCAGCCGGCAGTAGGTTGCCCGGGACTCATCCTGGCCAACCGGGCGGACCCGATCCCGGGCCAAATCCACCAGGACGGCGGACAGGAGCTCCGCCCCCAGCTCGGCCAGGACGGCGGAGAGGGATCCGGTGGATTCCCGCCCGCTCAGGGGCAACAAACGGGTGCCGAGAATATCTCCCGCGTCCATCTTTGGGGCCAGCTGCTGAACCGTTACCCCGGTCTCGGTTTCACCGCCTAGAATCGCCGCCGTGATTGGCGAAGGTCCCCTGTACTTGGGCAGAACAGAGGCATGCAGGTTGATTCCGCCTCGCGGGAAAAACTCGAGGAACTCCCTGCTGAAGATCCGCCCGAAAGCCACGACCACGAGAAGCTCGGGCTGATGAGCCCGCAGCTGTTCGAGAAAAGGTGCACCCAAAGCCCGGGGCTGAAGAACCGGAAGATCCAGCGCCATGGCCTTGCGCTTCACCGACGTGGCGATCGGCTGCTTGCCTCTGCCCGTCGGTCTATCCGGGTTGGTGAGCACGGCGCTGATTGAAAATGCTTCGTGCGCGGCCACCAGGGAGGGCACGGCAAAATCCGGACTGCCGGCAAAGAGGATGCGCATTACTGGGAGTGTTCTTTATCGTATCGTTTGACCAACCGTTCCCGTTTTTTTTGATTGAGCCTGTCGATGAACAACACTCCGTTCAGGTGGTCGAGCTCGTGCTGAATCACCCGGGCCATTAGCTGGTCGGCATCCAGGGAAAAAGGTCGCCCCTTGAGATTCCAGGCTTGAATTTTCACGTTGGCAGGACGGATCACATCGGCGTTGATTTCGGGGACGCTGAGGCAGCCCTCTTCGTATTTTCCCTGGCCGACAGAGGTTTCCACGATCTCCGGGTTGATGAAGACCCGGGGAACGTCATTGGGGATATGGGTGATGAAGAGGCGAATCAGCTTGCCCACCTGCACAGCGGCCAGCCCGATCCCCTTGTAACTGTACATCGTTTCGAACATCTGCTCGGCAAGAGTCTGGATCTCTCCGTCGAACTCGGGGATTACAATCGAGTGTTTCTGTAAACGCTCATCACCAAGAGTGACTATATTCAACATTGCTGTATCCTGAGGTAACGATACTAAAGCCCGGTGTGAAAGTCAACGAAGCTCTACAGCACAGACACCGGATCCACATCCACCTCCACGTAAACCCCGGCGGGAACCTGGAAACGCTCCAGGCTGCGCCGAACCCGGTCGTGGAGGTCGCGGAAATGATCGGAGCGAAAGATCAGGTGGTTCCGGTAGTTGCCGGCGATGACCGCCAGAGGGCACTCGGCGGGCCCCAACACCTCCACAGCGCCGGACTGCAGGTCGGCATTCTGAAGGCTCCGGGCAAAAGCGGTGACCGCGGAGCGGGATCGGGCCGCGCTGCGGGCGCGGAACACCAGACGAATCAGTCGGGTAAATGGAGGAAAACCCAGAATCTTCCGCACCTCCAGTTCTTTTTTGTAGAAGGTATCCAAATCCGCTGCGGCGGCCAGGCGGATGGTTTCGTTTTCGGGGAGGTAGGTCTGCACCAGCACCTTGCCATCGGGATGAAAGCGGCCGGCCCGGCCGGAGACCTGTACGATCAGGTCGAAAGTACGCTCGGCTGCCCGGAAATCGGGCAGCTGCAGTCCGGTATCAGCGGAGATAATACCCACCAGCTTCACGCCGGGGAAGTTCAGCCCCTTGGCCACCATCTGGGTACCCAGCAGGATGTCGATCCTGCCTGCATGGAAATCATTCAAGATCTCTCTGAGACGCGACTTGTTGCGTACCGAGTCGGTATCCACCCGGCGCACCGTCAGCTCGGGCATCAGGCGGTGGATCTCCTCCTCGATTCGCTCTGTGCCGAAGCCGGAGTAGCCCACTTCCATAGAGCCGCACTCCGGACAGACGTCCACGGGACGGCTGCGATACCCGCAGTAGTGGCAGACCATGCTGTTCTTGCTCTTGTGGAAGGTCAGGCTGACCGAACAGTTCCTACACTTCATCTGATATCCGCAGCTGCGGCAGTGAAAGAAGTAGCTGAAGCCCCGGCGGTTGAGAAAGAGAATGCTCTGGCGGCCCTCCTCGTGGGTACGGCGAATTTCCCGGATGAGCGTTTTGGACAGGGGAACGCTTTCACCGTTCAGATCCTGGATCTGCACCGCGGGCATGCTTCCCCCGCTCAGTCGTTCGGGCAGGGGCAGTCGCTCCAGCCGCCCGGCGCCCATGTAGTGAAAAGCCTCCAGGGAGGGGGTGGCGCTTCCCATCAGCAGCACGGCATTCTCCCGGTGCCCTCGATGCATGGCCACCTGGCGGGCGTGGTAGCGGGGAGTGGTACCGGATTTATAGGAGCCCTCGTGCTCCTCGTCTATGATGATCAAACCGAGATTGGCAACCGGGGCGAATACCGCGCTCCTGGCTCCGATCACCACTTTGACCTTCCCATCCAGCAGGTCCAACCAGCTCTTCAAACGCTGGGACGGGGTGAGCCCGGAGTGCAGCACCGCTACCGGCTGATCCAGAAAGGCCTGGAAAACGTCGACCACCTGGTGAGTCAGGGAGATCTCGGGTACCAGGTAGATCACGCCGCGGCCCCTGGCCAGCATCTCCCGGCTGACCTGAAGAAAAACCTCGGTTTTTCCCGACCCGGTGACCCCGTGCAGGTAGAACACCCCCCCGTCGGATGCACAGATACGATCGATCGCGGTACGCTGGTGCTCAGAAAGGGTTATATCTTTGCTCACGGCCAGCTCCCCGCCCATCTCCTCCGGTTCAACCTCCCGGCGCCCCCCCGGCAGCATCGTAGCCAGGGCTTCTCCGAGAGAGCAGAGGTACATGTCGGAGAGCCAACGTGCAAGTTCGAGCAGCCGTCGATCGAAAACCGGCCTCTTGTCCACGGCCCGATGGATCTGCTTGATCTCCGCTACGCCCGCAGGAGGGGTTCGCCTGCCGCCTACCACGTATCCGCTAAGCCTCCGCGATCCGAAGGGAGCCAGGACCCGGTAGCCGGTTGTGATCTCCAGATCTTCGGGAACGGAATAGGTGAAGTTCTGATGGAGGGGAAGGTTGAAGACAACCTCGATCAGGCGATCCTTACCGGGGCTCATGGGTTCAGTTCAAGAGGCGGCAGCGCGCGCAGCCGTTTCAGATCCTCCCAAACCGCGGCGCGAAGGTCGGTATTTCGCAGCACCGCGCTGGGATGATAGGTTGCCACCACGGGTATTCCGAGGTAGTCCAGTTCCTGCCCTCGCAGTCTTCCGATCCCCTCGCTGCGACCGCAGAGAATCTGGGTAGCGATGCGGCCCAAGGTAAGGATGGCTTTGGGTTCCAGTACCTCGATCTGCTGCTTCAGGTACGGCAGGCAGGCGGTGATTTCCTGGGGAAGAGGATCCCGGTTTCCAGGGGGCCGGCATTTCACGATGTTGCCGATAAAACAGCTCGAGTTTCGCTCCAGACCGATGGCTGTAAGCCAGCGGTCCAGATACTGCCCGGCCCTGCCCACAAAGGGTTTTCCGCATCGATCCTCCTCGCCCCCCGGTCCTTCCCCGATCACCATGACCAGAGGATCGATCGCTCCCGCCCCGGGTACTGTTTTCCGGCGCTCCCGGTGCAGGGCGCAGCGCGTACAGCCGGCCACCTGCCGGGCAATGTTCTCCAGAATCTGCTGCCGGGAGGAAGCGCCGCCTCCTCCTTGCTCCACTGGGGCTGCGGGCAGGGGCGGGTGATCGTGGTGGAACCCGTCCAGCAGGTAGTCCTCGGCCAGGTTGAGCATTTGGTAAACTTCAGATTCCTTGATCCCCATCGTAAACCACCCTCTCTAGAAACAGGCCTCTAGCCGGCGCACTCGATCCGGCCTGAGATCGATCCCGGGCCTTCAGAACGTCGGCCAGAGCAGCCGGTGCCAAGGCCTTTTGCTCGTACTCCAGGATGGTGCCCAACATGCTGCGCACCATCTTCCACACGAAAGAACTGGCCGCCACCTTGAAGCAGATGAAAGGCCCTTCGGGGAAGAAACAGGCGGTGTCCACCCGCCGGACCTTGGACCTGCTGGCGTCTCCGGCTGTGGCGAAGGTCGTAAAGTCGTGCTCCCCCAGGAAAACAGAGGCCAGGGCGTTTAGAGCGCGCACATCGGGCCGCCAGCGAATCTTCCAGCAGTACAGCCGCAGGTGAGGAAGGCCCACGCTTCCGGTATAGATGAAGTAACGGTACACCCTTTGCAGGGCGCTGTTCTTGGCGTTGAAATCCTCACCCGCCTCTATGCTGCTCAGTGCCCGCACATCCGGTGGAAGGTAGGAGTTCAGGGCGATGTGCCATCGAGGTGCCTCTATGGAATCCAGATCCGAGAAAAAATTGCCCACCTGACCGCTGGCGTGAACCCCTGAATCCGTACGCCCCGCCCCCTGAATACGCACCGGATGGCCGTGCATCCGCCGCAGAGCTTCTTCGATGTCCCCCTGCACCGTGCGGGCGTTGTTCTGAACCTGCCAACCGGAAAACTCGGTTCCATCGTAGGCGATGGTGAGGCGAATATTACGAACCAAACCCGTCTAACCCTGTCCCTGAAGCTGCTTGATCTCTTTGTTCATCTCGTCATACAACTCTCGCGCCTTGTCCAGGATAGCCGAGGGTTTACTCTTGGATGCTTTTCCGGTACCGAAAAGCTTCGATACGATCCTCTTGGCATTTTCCAGGCTTTTGATCCGTTTCTCCGTGAGCTTGCGGGGACCATACTTGTATTCGAGCAAACCGGCAACGTAGAGCAGCCCGTCGTATCCGTAATTTTTGTCCAGGTCCGGCCCGAAGTTTACCTTGGCCTCCAGGGGCTCCTGCCCGTTCTGAGCCATCTCGATAGCCTGCATGTAGAAGAAACGGGCCTTGCGGTAGAAAAGGCGGGAGAGGTAGTCGTAGTTCTCACTGAACGCTTTGCGATGAAGCGAGTCCAACAGCCATGCTGCCCGCAGAGCCGAGAGAGCCCTTTTGAGGGTCGGCGAGTAGTGTCTGTCCAGCAGGTCATAACACATCATGGCCAGGTAGTAGCTGGCCGCCCCTTCCTTCAATCCCCGATAGTTGGTGAAATCCATATCCTTGAACACCAGGGATACGCTTTGGACCCTTCTGTCAGTCTGCTCCCGCATAGCTTCCGTAGCCTCTTCCTTGAGCTCGAGAAAATCCTGCTGGTAGGCGGCGTACAGACAGCTGGGGCAGACCAACACCGCGTACACCAGGGGATACAGCTCTCCGTACTTCTTCGACGGCTCGTAGGTGCGGTGCAGCTCCTCGGTCAACTCTCCGGCAATTAGGCGCCCGCCTCCTGACAGCAGGTCCTCCTTGTAGAAGCTGGTTTCGCACACGGGGCACACAAGCGGGTTCTTGCTGAAAAAAGTTGTTTTCTCCGACATCAATCCCCCTCTATTACAACCATTGCCAGGGCATTGTCCCGTTCATGGCTCAGGGAGATGAACACGTTCGTACCTCCGAGCCGCTCCAATGCTTCCTGCGCCCGACCATAAAGATGGAAATGGGGTTTGCCGAGCTCGTCGTTCATCACGGCGATTTCCTTCAGAGTAAAACCGTGCAGTCCGGTGCCCAGGGCCTTGCCAAAAGCCTCTTTTGCGGCAAAGCGGGCGGCCAGGCTCAAGATGCCCGCCTCCCCTTTGGGCAGAGCCACCCTCAATTCGTCATCATGAAAGAAACGCTGCAACAGCCCCGGCACCTTTTCCCAGCGCTTCAACCGATATACATGAACCACGTCGATGCCGACTCCCAAAATCATTCCTGCTCCTCCATTCCCGATAGGATAAATGTCAAATTCAGCTGCTGCGGTTCGAATTTCAAAACCATGAATTCGGGAGGAATGTCCGGTTGCGGATACAGCGTCTCCGGCCCGGGCTTTTCTATCTCCCCGCAATCTATCACCAGTCTGAGTTTCTCCGGCGGCAGCGCCTCGATCGAACGCTGGTTTCCCTGAATGCGAACGCTGCCATTGGGAAGAGGCTCGGCCAGCCTGAGGTCCGGGGACAGATCGATGCTGATGATATCAACCCCCTCGAAGGTCTTGATAATCACCGCCTCCCTCACAATTCCGCGAAACATGACAGCCCGCTGTTGAGAGTAATCCAACAGGGAGCTCTCCTCCAAGATCATTAACTGCTCGGTGAAGTCCTCAATCCGTCCTTCCAGATCGATCTCCTCCAGCTGGATCGTCTCAACCGAGTTGACCAGACTCCTGGGTCCGGAAATCTGGACACGGTCCGGGACAAGCGTGTGCTGGACCAAATCGTAACCCGCCGGCGGGGAGCCCCTGATCACCGCTTCGAGGTTCACCGTCTTCTCGATTCTCTGTTCCAGGGTCACCGATATCTCCGCCGGCTCCACTCGGATATCCAAAGGCTCGATGTTCAGAGAGCTTCCACGACGAACGACCCGAATCGGAACACGAAACTGGCCCTCCGACTGAAATCGGCCGAAATCGGCGTACACCTCCACGTCCTCTTCGATAACCGAAAAGATCGCCTCCTCCTTGCCCCGCAGCGTCACCCGGGCGCTCTTGGGGTAGGGCTTGCTTATGGCCAAACCCGCGGGCGGGTCGACCTGCAGCGGGACGCTGAAAAATCGTTCATCCATAGTGTTGACCCTGTAGAAGAGAAACAACAGAGCCGCCGCGGCCAGGGAGATGATTTTTGCCGGCCAGCTGGAGATGAACGTTTCCACGAACCTTCTCGATTTCAAGCCTCGACCTCCTCCAGGGTTTCCGCCTGGTACTCGATCAGCCGTTTCAAGGCTCGAGAAACCTCTTCAAGGGACAGGTCGTAGAGCAGGTTTGCATCATAGGCCAGGGAGATGGTCCCGTTCTCTTCCGACACCACCAGGATCACCGCATCCGTCTCCTCGGCCAGGCCCAAAGCTGCCCGGTGGCGGGTGCCGAAGGAACGGCGGATATCCGGTTGTTCCGATATCGGCAGAAAGCAGCCGGCGGCAACAATCTTATCTTCGTGAATTACCACAGCCCCGTCGTGAAGAGGAGTGCCTTCCGAGAAGATCGTCAGGATCAAACTCGAGGTCAAATCCGCATTCACCCGCGTTCCGGTCTCGATGATCGTATTCAGCCCGATATTCCGGGTGAACACGATCAGGCTGCCGCAGCGCTTGGCGGCAAGCATCTCCACGGCATTCAAGACGGCATCCAGGTGGTAGGAGCGTACCCGCGGTCGAAGACGGAACCAGGTACGAGTTCCGATACGGGTAAAAATTCGTCGCAGCTCCGGCTGAAAGATGATGGCTATACCGATAACCAGGCCCGGAACCAGCAGGTTGAGGATCCAAAGCAGCGTGTTGAGGCGCAGGAAAAAGGCCGCCAGATAAATGAGGCCCATGATCAAGGCGCCTTTGACCAGCTGGACCGCCCGGGTCTGAACCAGAATCTGGTAGGATTTGTAGATCAGATAGGCCAGTAGCAGGATATCGAGTATGGGTACGACGTAATCCCGCACGAGCCAGTGTCCGGCAAACCAATCCATAGCTAGCCCCGAAACGCCCCGAACATCTTGACCGTGTCCACGGCCTCTTCCACGTCATGGGCCCGAAGGATATCCGCCCCGTTCATCAAGGCCAGCATATGGGCGGCCACGGTACCGGCCAGCCTCTGCTCCACCGGTTTATCGAGAACCGCTCCGATGAAGGATTTGCGGGACAATCCGACCAGTAGCGGGTAGCCGAGGGAATGCAGGGATCGAAGATCGCCTAGGATCGCCAGGTTATCCCGGAGGCGTTTGCCGAAACCTATACCCGGATCGATGATGATCCGATCCTCGCGGATCCCGCAGGAGCGCGCAAAATCGATGGAGCCGACCAGCTCCTCGGAGATCTCGGCTACCACGTCCTGGTAGTGCGGATTTTCCTGCATGGTCTTGGGTTCTCCCCGCATGTGCATCAGGATTACCGGCACATCCCGCTGGACGATGCATTCGGCCAGGGCACGATTATCGCGGAGCGCCGAAATGTCGTTGACCAGATCGGCGCCTGCGGCCAGAGCCTTCCGCGCGACCTCGACTTTTCGGGTATCGATGGAGATGATCACCTCGGAAAGAGCGCGGATTTTTTCGATGACCGGAACGACCCGATCGATCTCCTCCGGCGCCTCTACGGGATCGGACCCCGGTCTGGTCGATTCTCCGCCCACATCCAGGATATCCGCACCGGCCTGGATCATGGCCACGCCCCTGTGCACCGCCTGATCGATCTGCGGTACCCGGGAGCCCGGGAAGAAGGAATCGGGAGTGCAGTTGAGAATTCCCATTACGTAGGGGCGCTCTTCAAAATCCAGAACTCGGTTTCCCCAGGAAAGGCGACGAATCGGCTTGCTGCTGTGCATGAGTTTTTCGATTGGATTGTAACAGTTCCACAAGGCAGCTTCAAGAGCGAGGGAAATTGACCCGGGATATCCTAGGTTACCTATACAGTTATATTTACACTCTTGTGCTTCAATGGTATTCTTGGCCAGGTCTTTCAATCAAATCCAACGATGAGGAGGAGCCGCAATGGCTAAGCTTGGCGATCAGTTTCAAAGCGCCGATTGGAAACAGGAAAAGCACTCCCCTGTTCTTGACTGCCCCGATTCCGTAAAGGCGGGGGAGAAGTTCCAGGTGTCCGTATCCGTGGGCAAGGAGATCGCCCACCCCAATACCACGGAGCACCACATACGCTGGATTCAGGTGTTCTTCAAACCGGATGATGAGAAGTTCAGCTATCAGTTGTCCAACTGCGAGTTCAGCGCCCACGGCGAGTCGGCCAAGGGTGCGAACGAAGGTCCGGCATTCACCGAACCGTCGGTCAGCGCGACGCTGACCCTGAAAACCTCAGGCACCCTGTACGGTCTAAGTTTCTGCAATATCCACGGCCTGTGGGAGAGCAGCAAGACCGTTAAAGTCGAATAGTACGTAGGCAGAGTGAGCCTGCGTACACTCCTGGTAACCCTCGCGCTCTGTTTGGCGCCGATCTCCGAATTGAGGGGAGGGCTGCCCTTCGCCCTGGCCAACGATATCCCGCTGCCTCTGGCCTACCTGATTTGCGTGGTAGCCAATGCCCTGGTCGCGCCCCTGGTCTACCTGTTCCTCTCCAGCCTGCATAAACTCCTGGAACGCTGGAAGCCCTACCGAAAGCTGTTTGAGCGCATCGTCGAGCGATCCCGGCGCAAGGTGCACGCAAAGGTGGAGAAGTACGGCTACGCAGGCCTGATCCTCTTCGTGGCCATCCCCCTTCCCATTACCGGGGCCTATACCGGAACCCTGGGCGCCTGGATCCTGGGTATGGACCGGCGTAAAACAATCCTGGCCGTATTCGCCGGGGTGATCATCGCCGGGATCATCGTGGCCACCGTTTTTTCCCTGGGAATCAGAGCCCTGTACTTTTTCCTCAAGTAGCTCAGCTCGATGTCCCGTTTAACCGACTCTCTCAATCCGCAGCAGCTGAATGCCGTCAAGAACATCGAAGGGCCGTTGCTGATCCTTGCCGGCGCCGGCTCCGGCAAGACCCGGGTCATCACTCACCGCATCGCCTACATGCTCGGGCAGGGGATTCCCCAGTCCGCCATTCTGGCCGTGACCTTCACCAACAAGGCTGCCCGGGAAATGGCCGGCAGGGTACGGGAGCTGTGCGCACAGCGGCTGCAGAATCTAACGGTTTCGACATTTCACGCCTTCGGCGTTCGCGTGCTGCGGGAGCACGGCCAGCGGTTGGAGTATCGACGAAACATCAGCATCTACGATCAGACGGACAAGCAAGCTTTGATCAGGGAGATTGCCCGGGATCAGGGCCTGCTGCGGCGGGGAGAAGAGGGCTTCGATTCCTACCGGGTCTCCGCCCTGTTTTCCAGGCTCAAGAGCAAGAGCGCGGATTGGCAGGAGGAGACCGATCATCTTCGCCCCCTGTTCCAGGAGTACCAGCAGCGGCTGAAACTGTTCAACGCCGTGGACTTCGACGACCTGATCCGCCTGCCGGTTCGGCTCCTGGAGGGTTATGCCGAGGTGCGGTCGGCTCTACAGCGGCGTTATCGCTACTTCATGGTGGACGAGTTCCAGGATACATCGCAACAGCAGTACCGGATGATCCGGCTGCTGGCCGGCTCCTCGGGCAACCTCTGCGTGGTCGGGGACGACGACCAGTCGATCTACTCGTGGAGGGGCGCCCACTATGAGAATCTCCTGAAATTCGAACGGGATTTCCCCGCCTACCGGGAAATCAAACTCGAACAGAACTACAGGTCCACCCGCAAAATCCTGCTGGCGGCAAACCGGGTGATCCTTCACAACCGAAACCGCAAGGGCAAGAATCTCTGGTCGGGCCTGGCCGAGGGAGATTCGGTGGTTCTGGTAACCCCCGAGAACGAGCAGCGGGAGGGTGAGTTCATCGCCGAGCGGATCCGCAGCCTGGCCTTGAAGCAGCGGGTACCCCTGAATCAGTTCGGTGTGCTGGTGCGCACCAACGGTCAAACCCGGGCAATCGAGGAGGCCTTCGTTCGCCAAAATCTGCTGTACCAGGTGTCCGGGGGGATGAGCTTTTTCCAGCGCAAGGAGGTCAAGGACATCCTGGCCTACCTGAAGGTGATCGCCAATCCCGACGATGACATGAACCTTCTGCGCATCATCAACACTCCCAGAAGAGGAATCGGCAAAAAAACGCTGGAGGTGATCGTGGCTGCGGCCAGGGAGCGCAGCTGTTCCCTGTACTCCGCCCTCACCGCCGTGCAAACGGCGGGGGCGGACACCCTGCCGGAAAAAGCGCCGCAGTTGCTCGGAGAGTTCGGCGAGCTGATCGAAACATTCCGCTCCAGGTTCTTCAACAAGGGTCAACTGGCATCGTCCCTGGCGGCCCTCGTCGAGCAGCTGGACTACTGGAGCTACCTGGTGCAGGAGCACTCCCGACCGGAGATAGCCCGTTGGAAGTACGGAAACGTCGAAGGATTGATGGATTCGATCTCCAGCTACGAGGAGGATCCGGACAATCTGGATCCAAATCTCTACGAGTATCTCAACCGGGTGACCCTGGTGTCCAGGGATAACCTGGAGGATGTGGACGGCAGAGAGCGGGTCAACCTGATGACCATCCACGCGGCCAAAGGGCTGGAGTTCGACACGGTGTTTCTGGCCGGGCTGGAGAAGGGCCTCATTCCCCACGCCCGCGCCGTGGAAGAGGGGCTGAACAACCTGGAGGAAGAACGCCGCCTGTTCTACGTGGCCATCACCCGGGCAAAACAGCGGCTGTTCCTCAGCTCCTGCGCCGGCCGTCGCCGCCGGGGGCGGCTGGTGCAGGCCGAGCCCTCCCCCTTCCTCGACGAGCTTCCCGCCGAGCTGATCGAGCATCACCTGGAGGATGAGCAGGTCAGCAGCGAGGAGGCAACCCGCCTGTTCGCGGAAATGAAGCGCGGCCTGGAGCGCAGCGGCGGCTAACTGTGTCGATACGACCCAGAGAGGAATTTTGACTCGATCCGGTTTTCAGCTTCCCCTAACCCTCAGATATCTGGCAATATCCTAAGAAATACTTTGGATTTTCAGTGATATCTGAGGATTCGGAGCCTGAATTTCTAAGACACAAAGCCCTGGGAAAAGCGGTAGAGACAGCTCCTACTTGGCCTGCAGGTAGCCCTCGGCTTTGAGCAGCTCCGCGGTGAGCACCCCGCCCCCGGCTGCTCCGCGCAGGGTGTTGTGGGAAAGGCAAACGAAACGCCAATCCAGGATCAGATCCTCCCGCAGACGCCCGATGGTCACCCCCATGCCGCCCTCGTAATCCCGATCCAGCCGGGTCTGGGGACGGCTTTCCTCCTCGAAGTATTTGAGGAACGGCTGGGGGGCGCTGGGCAGCTTCAACTGCTGGGGCTTGGGTGCAAAGGCGGACCACAGCTCCAGAATCTGCTCCTTGGACGGTTTGTTCTGGAACGATACAAAGATGGCGGCCAGATGGCCGTCTGAGGCGGCAACACGGATACACTGGCTGGTAATGGTAGGCCCCTCGGCCTCCGTGATCTCGCCATCCCTCACTCGGCCCCAGACCTTCAGGGGCTCCCTCTCGCTCTTCTCCTCCTCGCCCCCGATGTAGGGGATGACATTATCCTGCATCTCGGGCCAGCTGGCGAAGGTCTTTCCCGCCCCGGATATCGCCTGGTAGGTGCAGACGAAGATCTTCTCCGGCCCGAAGCTCCTCAATGGATGGATCGCCGGAACGTAGCTCTGGATCGAACAGTTGGGTTTGACGGCAATGAATCCCCGGGAAGTCCCCAAACGCCTCTTCTGGCTGGCGATCACCTCCAGGTGTTCCGGATTGATCTCGGGAATCACCATGGGGACATCCGCGGTCCAGCGATGGGCCGAATTATTGGACACCACGGGGGTCTCGGTGCGGGCGTAACGCTCCTCGAGATCCCGGATCTGATCCTTCGGCATGTCCACAGCGCAGAAGATGAAATCCACCATGCCGGTGATCTTCTCCACCTGCGAGGCATCCTGCACCTCCAGCGCTCCGATCCGGGTCGGCACCTGTTTGGGCATGACCCAGCGCCCCTCAACCGCCTCGGCGTAGGATCTACCCGCCGAGCGTGCGCTGGCCGCCACGGTAACGACCTCGAACCAGGGATGTTCGGCCAGAAGAGTGACGAAACGCTGGCCCACCATGCCGGTGGCGCCCACGATCCCTACATTTAGCTTGCTGCCCATGTTGTGTTCCTCCATCGCAGGATCTTGAAAAGGCACTATATGGTATCACCGCTCTGAAGGTCAAGACCGTCCGCAGCGGAGATACACCGCCGAAAGCAAAGAGGACAGGCCCCCGAAAGAGACCTGTCCTCTTGGTTGTGCAAAGTCTTTAGGCCGGCAAACTCTAGGTCGGCAGACCCTAAGTCGGCAAACCCTACTTCTTCTTGTTGTTCAACACCGCCTGGGCTGCTGCCAGACGGGCAATCGGTACCCGGTAGGGCGAACAGCTCACGTAGTTCATTCCCGCTCGATAGCAGAAGTCGATGGAGTTGGGATCTCCGCCGTGCTCACCGCAGATACCCACCTTGAGGTTCTTACGGGTCGAACGGCCCTTCTGCACGCCCATCTCCACCAGCTGTCCCACTCCCTCCTGGTCCAGAGACTGGAAGGGATCCTTCTCCAGAATTCCCTTCTCCACGTACTCGGGCAGGAACACACCGGCGTCGTCCCGGGAGTAGCCGAAGGTCATCTGAGTGAGGTCGTTGGTGCCGAAGCTGAAGAACTCCGCCACCTCGGCAACCTGATCCGCGGTCAGTGCGGCCCGGGGAATCTCGATCATGGTACCGATCTTGTAGTCCAGCTTGACCTTCTTCTTGGCGATCACCTCTTCCACGATCCGTTTTGCGTTTTGGTGAAGCATATCCAGCTCCACATCCACGCCGATCAGGGGAATCATGATCTCCGGCAGCACCTTCACCCCGCTTTTGGCCACTTCGCAGGCGGCTTCGGCGATTGCCTGAACCTGCATATCGTAGATCTCCGGATAGGTCACACCCAGGCGGCAGCCCCGGTGTCCGAGCATGGGATTGAGCTCATGAAGCGAATCGATCTTTGCCTGCAGCTTCTTCACGGAAACGCCGATCTTGTCAGCCAGGGCCTTGGTATCTTCCTTGGTCTTGGGAACGAACTCGTGCAGGGGCGGATCGAGCAGGCGCACCGTAACGGGAAGCCCGTCCATGGCCTTGAAGATGCCTTTGAAATCCCGCTTCTGCAGGGGAAGCAGTCTCTTCAAGGCTTTCTGCCGCGCCGTCAGATCCTCGGCAACGATCATCTCCTGAAAGATCTCCAACCGTCCCTCGTCGAAGAACATGTGCTCTGTTCGGGTCAAGCCGATGCCTTCGGCACCGAAATCCCTGGCCACCTTGGCATCCCGCGGCAGGTCGGCGTTAGTCCGGACGCGGAAGCCCTTCTCCTTGATCCCGGAACGTACCGCGGCCAGGCGGATCTCGTCGGCCCAGCTGAGAAAAACCGCCAGCTCACCGCTGACCTTGGCCCGGACCAGCTTCACCTCGCCCTCGAAAACCTCGCCGGTGGAGCCGTCGATGGTCAGCCACTCTCCCTCCTTGTAC
>CAZFMD010000046.1:0-18321 GCA_964520025.1 uncultured Spirochaetaceae bacterium | reverse complement strand
AGCTGATCAAAGACCGGGGGAAGGTTATCGTCGGCTGTAATGCCGAGCTGCCGGGTTTTGGCTACATCAATCCCAGTGGCGAATTCGAGGGCTTCGACGTGGATTTCGGTAAGGCGATCGCCGCAGCTGTATTCGGGGATGCAACCAAGATCGAGTTCCGTCCTTTGACCGCGGCCGAACGGCTTCCCGCTCTACAGACCGGAGAGATCGACGTGCTGCTGCGCAACACCACCTGGACACTGACCCGGGACACGGCCAATGAGCTGGACTGGGCCGTGGTGACCTTCTACGACGGCCAGGGAATGATGGCACGCAAAGAGACAGGCTGGGAGACCTTCGAGGACATGGAGGGAGCCACGGTGGCCACCACTACCGGCACAACAACGGAGATGAACCTGGCTGACTCGTTTCGCTCCAGAGGGATCGATTATACCCCGCTGCTGTTTGAGAGCACCCAGGACACTAACACCGCTTACGAAGAAGGGCGAGCCGACGCGGAGACATCGGATAAATCTCAGCTGGCCGCGCTTCGCTCCGCCATGGCCAATCCGGATGAGCACTCCATCCTCGATTTGACCATGTCCAAAGAACCGCTTGGTCCGCTGACAGCCCACGGGGACAATCAGTGGAACGACGTGGTTCGCTGGGTATGCTGGGGCATGATGCAGGCCGAAGAATCCGGAGTGAACTCCTCGAACGTGGACGAGATGCTGAACTCCAGCGATCCCACGGTGCGACGCCTGTTGGGCGTCGAGGGAGAGGCCGGCAAGAACCTGGGATTACCCGCAGACTTCATGGTCAAGGTGATCGAACAGGTGGGCAACTACGCCGAGGTCTATGATCGACACCTGGGACCGGAAGGTATCAATATTCCTCGCGGACCGAACCGATTGTGGACCAAGGGGGGATTGCTGTATCCCATGGCCTGGCGCTAGCCGGCGCTAATTTCAGGAGAATTCAAGGACGGCCCGATGCACTATCGGGCCGCCCCGTTTCTAACGGTTAGAGGGAATACGTTGTGAAGAGAACCGGATCGCAGACGAGCAGAGTACCGTTCTGGCGGGATATCCGGGTACTGAGGTGGGCGGCTCAATTCGTATTTCTCATGGTCGTGATTGCCCTGATTCTGTGGGCCATTTCGAACTACCGCCAGCGGGGTATGATTTTCAGCTACAGTTTTTTGGACAAGGAAGCCAGTTTCGATCTGGCCGAGGGCATCGAGTTCGAACCAACCGATTCCTACGCCCGGGCTTTTCTGGTTGGGGTGCTCAACACGATCAGAGTGGCGGTTGTCGGTATTATTTTTGCTACGTTGCTCGGATTGTTCACCGGAATCGCGCGACTCTCGGGCAATTGGCTGTTGAGCAAGATCGCCACTGTCTACATAGAGATCATCCGCAACACACCTCTTCTTGTTCAGTTGTTCTTCCTCTATTTCGCGGTGATCTTGAAACTGCCCCAGCTATCGGCGGCCGTTATTCTGCCGGGACCGGCCTACCTGAGCAATCGGGGGATCGTGGCCCCCTGGCCGCGTCTGGCCGAGGCCTTTCGCCTCTGGTGGCCCTTCCTGCTGCTGGCCCTGGGCGTAGCGATCGCTTTGATTATCATCAGGCGACGCACTCAGGCGCGGTTGGGTCGGCCCAGCATCAGAGCGGTTTGGGTATTTGCCGCCTTTGTACTAATCCCGCTTGCCGGCTGGTTCATTGTGCCCGGCCGTCCGCTCTGGCTCGATATACCCGAGCTGATCCAAAAATCCGGGGGGGTGATCAAAGTGGAAGGGGGGGTGACCCTCTCTTCGGAGTTCACCGCTCTGCTGCTTGGACTGGTCATCTACACCGGCGCCTATATCGCCGAAGTAGTTCGGGCGGGGCTGCAGTCCGTTGCCAAGGGACAGACCGAAGCTGCCCGGGCTCAAGGATTCACCAACGGTCAGATCACGCGCCTGATCGTGCTTCCCCAGGCATTGCGGGTGATCATTCCGCCGCTGATCAGCCAGTACCTCAACCTTACCAAGAACTCCAGCCTGGCCATCGCCATCGGATTTTTGGATCTCTACGCGGTCAGCCAGACCATGCTCAACCAGTCCGGCCGGGTCGTGGAGGTGTTTTTCATGATCATGGGCAGTTATCTGGCAATCAGCCTGACCATTTCCCTGATCATGAATATCGTGAACAAGCGTATGCAGATTGTGGAGAGGTAGGCATCATGGAACCTTCGGATATCCCTCCTCCCCGCGTCGAAGTCGGGGTGCTGGGCTGGTTGAAGAAGAACCTGTTCAGTCCCTGGTACAACGCCCTGCTTACCATCGTTGCCCTGGTCTTTGTGGTTTTTGTTGTCCGAGCCGTCCTGCGCTGGGCCCTGTTCTCGGCCCGTTGGGAGGTAGTGACCATCAATATCAAGGTTTTCATGATCGGCCGCTACCCCGCCTCAGAGGCCTGGCGGGTGATTGCCAGCCTGGGCATCGTTTTGGTATTGGCGGCACTGACCTGGCTTTTCCGCAAAGCCAAGGGCAGACCGATCAGGCGCTGGCTGGTGCTGGCCTGGATCGCCAGCTTCCCGGTGATCGGCATCCTGCTGAGGGGATTCGGGGAGGACAATCCCTTCATGCCCAGAGTTTCCGCGGAGGTGTGGAGCGGACTGCTGCTGACATTGGTACTGGCGATCGTGGGTATCGTGGCTTCCTTTCCCATAGGTGTGCTAATGGCTCTGGGCAGGCGCAGCCGTCTTCCGATTATCAGGGTTCTCTGTACGATCTATATCGAGACGATCCGCGGGGTGCCTCTGATCAGCGTGCTGTTTATGAGCCAGTTGATGCTGCCCCTGTTTCTTCCCCCCCAGATCCGCTTGGCAACGGTCATGCGGGCGCTGGTCGGGATCACCCTGTTCAGCTCCGCCTACACGGCGGAGAACGTCCGGGGCGGCTTGGCCGCCGTACCCAGGGGGCAGTACGAAGCGGCGCAGGCTGTGGGCTTGAACAAAGCCCTGATGATGATCCTGATCGTTCTGCCCCAGGCGCTGCGCAACGTGATTCCGGCGATCGTCGGGCAGTTTACCGCTCTGTTCAAAGACACGACCCTGGTGGTTATCGTCGGTCTTCTGGAGTTGCTGGGGATCGGCAAAGCCGTGACCGGGCAGAAGCAGTTCATCGGCCTGCATCAGGAGGTCTACTTCTTCGTGGCCGTTCTGTTCTTTATCTGCTGCTATCTGATGTCATACGGCAGCCGTCGTCTGGAGAAGAAACTGGGAGTGGGGGAGAGATGATGAGCGAGGGTATCATGGAACATTCAGATACTGCAGAGCAGATCATCCAATGCAGGGAGGTACACAAGTGGTTCGGCACGTTCCACGTGCTGCGTGGGGTGGATCTCACCGTGCGAAAGGGGGAAGTGATCGTCATCTGCGGGCCTTCGGGCAGCGGCAAGTCCACCTTTATCCGCTGCATCAATCGTCTGGAGGAGCATCAAAAGGGGACCATTGTCGTGGACGGAATCGAACTGACGAACGATCTGCGCAACATCCATGCGATTCAGCGGGAGATCGGCATGGTGTTCCAGCAGTTCAACCTCTTTCCCCACTTGAAGGTCATAGACAACGTAACCTTGGCCCCGATTTGGGTTCGGCGCTGGTCAAAGGATCGGGCTGTGAAGATTGCCGAGCAGTTACTGGAACGCGTCGGTATTCCCGAGCAGGCGCAGAAATATCCGGGTCAACTTTCCGGTGGTCAGCAGCAGAGGCTGGCCATTGCCCGGGCCCTGGCCATGCAGCCCAAGATCATGCTCTTCGATGAACCCACTTCGGCACTGGACCCGGAGATGATCAAGGAGGTCCTCGATGTTATGGTCGAGCTGGCCAAGTCCGGAATGACCATGATCGTGGTCACCCATGAAATGGGTTTTGCCAAGCAGGTAGCCGATCGCATTTACTTCTTCGATGACGGCAATATCGTGGAGTACAACACACCGGAGGAGTTTTTCCTGAAACCCAGGGAGGATAGGACAAAAAAATTCTTGAGTCAGATCCTGACCCACTGAGCTTCATCAGCGACACCACCCCGGTAAGTTTGTTGACAATCCGCCCCGCCATCCCAATTGATTGCCCCCTGTCCTGTTCAACCCTGTCCATGATGGGCGCATAAATTCCACATCTGTGGAGTATTGCTCAGCCGGTCGACTGTTCAGTAGAATGCCTGGAGGAGAAATGAATGCAAACACTATCGTTCATTGTTAAACCGAATATACCCGAACGGCTGAAACCGCTTGAGGAGATGGCAAACAATCTCTGGTTGAGCTGGAACTTCGATGCGGTCCAGCTGTTCATGCGCTTGGATTATGATGTGTGGCTGGCATCACGGCAGAACCCGGCCCGCACTCTGGGCCGAGTCTCTCAGGCCAAATTGGAGGAGATGTCTCAGGACAGTTCCTTTCTGGCGGCCATGGATGCGGTCTACGCCCGGTATCAGAAGTACCTTGGGGCCGAACGCTGGCACCAAGGAGATGGTCGCGATGTGGTTGCCTACTTCTCAATGGAGTACGGACTGGACGTGAGCCTGCCCATTTACTCCGGAGGACTCGGTGTCCTGTCGGGGGATCATCTGAAAAGCGCCTCGGATCTGGGCCTACCCCTGGTGGGGATCGGGCTCCTGTATCGACAGGGATACTTCCAGCAGTATCTGAATCCCGACGGATTCCAGCAGGAGGTCTACCCTGAGAACGACTGGTACACCATGCCGGTACGCCGGTTGCTGAACGACCGGGGAGACGGGGTGAAGATCACCGTGGATATGGGCTCGGACAGCGTGACCGCCCAGATCTGGGAGGTCAAGGTGGGCAATACTCCACTTTACCTGCTGGACAGCAACATCGAGGAGAACCCGGCTAAGCATCGGCAAATCACCGCCACCCTCTACGGCGGGGACGAGGACCTGCGCATTCGACAGGAGATCCTGCTCGGGGTCGGTGGTATCCGCGCCCTGAAAGCGCTGAACTTGAATCCGGCGGTAACGCACATGAACGAGGGGCATTCCGCCTTCCTCGGGCTGGAGCGTCTTCGCGACCTGATTCGGGACAGACAGATGAGCTTTACCGAAGCCCACCAGGCGGTGTGGCCCGCCAATGTCTTCACCACCCACACGCCGGTACCGGCGGGGAACGAACGCTTTCCGGTAGATTTGATGGCCAGATACTTCAAGAGCTTTGCCGAACAGCTGGGTCTGTCCTGGAAGGATTTCCTGGGCCTGGGCAGGGAGAACCCGGAGGATGAGAAGGAAAGCTTCTGCATGACCGTCCTGGCCCTGAAACTGGCCGCCCATGCCAATGGGGTGAGCAAGTTGCACGGAAAGACGAGCCGGCGAATGTGGCGGAATCTCTGGCCCGAACTACCCGAGGAACAGGTGCCCATCACCAGCATTACCAACGGCGTACACCCCCGAACCTGGATCTCCCACAACATGATCGATCTGCTGGACCGCTACCTGGGACCCCAGTTCCAGGAAAACCCTGAGAACTTCGAAGTTTGGGATCATATGAACCGCATCTCCGATGAGGAGCTGTTCCGAACCCACGAACGCCGGCGGGAGCGTCTGGTAGCCTTTATCCGCCAACGACTGAGGCAGCAGCTGCAGAGAAGGGGATTTCCCGAGGCTGAGATCCAGATGGCCGAAGATGTCCTCTCCCCCTCTACCCTTACCATCAGTTTCGCCCGCCGTTTTGCCACCTACAAACGGGCCAATCTGCTGCTTCAGGATCCTGAGCGGCTGATCAAGCTGTTAACGGACAGCGAACAGCCGATCCAGCTGATCTTCGCCGGCAAAGCCCATCCCCATGATCTGAAGGGCAAAGAGCTCATCCGGCAGCTGATCCATTTTAGCCAGGATCCCCGGGTGCGCAGTCAGGTCGTCTTTCTGGAAGACTACGACATGACAATAGCCCGTTATCTCAACTCAGGCAGCGATGTCTGGCTCAATACCCCCCGCAGACCTCTGGAGGCCAGCGGGACCAGCGGTATGAAGGCGGCGATGAACGGGGTGCTCAACCTGTCGATCCTGGACGGCTGGTGGGATGAGATCTACACCCCCGAGTGCGGCTGGGCCATCGGCAGCGGTGAGGAGTATCAAGATCAGGAACTCCAGGATGAGATCGAAAGCAAGACTGTGTACGACCTGCTGGAGCGGGAAATCATTCCTCTGTTCTACACCAGGGGCAGGGACGGGCTGCCCCGAGAGTGGGTGCGGCGGATGAAGGAGTCCATGGCCCGGGTCGGGAGGCGGATGAACTCTCACCGCATGCTCATCGAATATTGCGAGAAGTTCTACTTCCCCGCCCTGGAGAAGGCCAGGGAGTTCGCCGCCGATGATTATTCTTCTGCCAAGGAAATTGCATCATACCTGCAGCGGTTGAAAGATTCCTGGGCCAGCGTAAAGGTGGAGAGCCTCTCGGTTCCAGATCAGAGGATGTACAGGATTGCCGACACTGTGGAAGTTACAGCCCGGATCAACCTCGGGGGTCTTTCCCCCCAGGAGGTGCAAGTAGAACTGTACTACGGCTCGATATCCTCCTCCGGTGCCATAGAGGATTCCCGGAGTGTGGAAATGATCCCCCAGGGCGACGGCCGTGCGGCCGTAGAGTATCGGGGACAGATCGAATGCGCGGTAACGGGCCGCCAGGGCTACACCGTTCGTCTGCTGCCCAAGCACCCGGCTCTGATCCACCCCTATGTGCCGGGATACCTGCGCTGGGCATGAGGCGCCGGGCATGAGCCTCCGGGCGGATAGAGGTATGCTTTAAGCTCTATCCGAGGGGGAAGGGTATAAACGGTTTCAACGCGACCAGAGCGATGGTGATCAGCAGGGCGGGAATGTAGTTTGCCGTCTTGAGCTTGGCCAAGCCCAGCAGGTTCAGGCCGATCATGATCACCAGTACGCCTCCCACGGCCGTCAACTCGTTCATGAGCAACTCATTCACCAGCGGTTGGAGAATCCCCGCCAGCAGGGTGATTCCTCCCTGATACACGAGGATCGTGATCGCGCTGAAGGCTACCCCGATACCCATGGCTGCGGTTAACATAATGGCCATGAATCCATCCATCACAGACTTGGTAAAAATAAGTTGGTAATCCCCGTCGGCCCCCGCCTTGAACGCCCCGACCAGGGTCATGGCTCCGACGCAGAAGATCACCGAGGCGTTGAGGAAGCCGCCGGCGAAGTCTTTATCCGAATCTCGTTTTGCAAAGCGTTTTTTCAGGAACTCCCCGAAACGGAGAATCCCGCCCTCCACGTTCCACCATTCTCCCAGGATCCCCCCCAGGATCAGGGCCAGGGCCATGAACACGAATTGAGTGGTTTTCAGCCCCATGCTGATGCCCAGGACCAGGGAGATCATCCCGGCTCCGACGTACACCACATGTTTGAAGGAATCGTTGATCTTCCTGTGCAGGAGCAATCCGATCAGAGAGCCGATTATTACCGCGCCGCAGTTCACGAAGGTAGCTATCATGGAAACGCACTATAACGGATTTAACGGGGATTGAAAAGCGAAATTACCTCGTCCTATAATGCGCGGCATGTACTCCCCCTTGAGATTATCCGCTGTCCTTGTCACCCTGTTCCTTCTCCTCTTGCCCGGCGGGGCGCTGTTCGCTGAAAACAACGTTGATCTACCCGCCCTGATCGGCCTGACTCTCCAGGAGGCGCATCAGAGCCTGGGGGTTCCCGTGGAGGTTTACACCCTGCGCGGCGCGGAGCCGGAGCAGGACGACGTGGTGTTCTACTATACCAGCCACCTGTACCTGTTTTGGTATGAGAACAGGATCTGGCAGGTTCGCGCCGACAGGCGTTTCTCAGGGCAGTTTTTTACCCTCTCCATGGGAACGACCCGGCAGCAGGCCATCGAGGCGATGGGCCGGCCCGTTCTGGAGTTACCGGATTCCCTGGTGTTTCACGTTGAGGACCGGGGCTATCCGATTCAGGCCCGGCTGTACTTTGATGAGGACGGTTTGGCGGATGTATACTGTTTCCGGGGGGATCTGTAGTGTGAGGGGATCCGTAGTGCGGGGGCTTGTGTAATGATGAAGGAAAAGTGCAGCATCTGCCTCTCCCTGACCGCCTCCACCCTGGAGGAGGACCTTCGCCTGCTCGAATCCAGGAGGGGATTCGTAGATCTGGTGGAGCTGCGGGCGGACTTTCTGGAGGACGCGGAGCTGGCGCGTTTGCCGAGCTTCCCCAAGCTATCCGGGCTTCCGGTGATCCTGGCGATCCGCAGGAAGCCCGACGGCGGGCGCTGGGATGGGGCGGAGGGTAAACGGCGGGAGATGCTTGCCCGGGCCCTCTCAGGGAGATACGCCTACGTGGATCTGGAGGAGGATCTGGAGGACCCGGCTCTATCCAAGGCTGTGGAACGGAACGGGGGGCGGGTGATTCGTTCGTTCCACGACGTCTGCGGGGTGCCGAAAGATTTGGCCGGGCGCCTGCGAAGCTTGGCCCATAGAACCGGGGAGATCCCCAAACTGGCTGTCACGCCCGGCAGCACGAAGGATCTGCCGGCTTTGGTCGAAGCGTACCGGCAGCTGGAGGGAAAGGAAAAAATCCTGATCGGCATGGGAGAGTTCGGGCTGTTCAGCCGCATTATGGCCGCAAAGCTCGGAAATTTCCTGACCTACTGCTCCGCTGCGGAGAGCGAGCAAGCGGCTCCCGGACATCTGGATCCCCGGGAACTTGTCCAGCTGTACCGTTTCAGGAAGCAGAACCGGGAAACCTTTGTCTGCGGGGTGATCGGCAATCCCATCGCCCATTCCCGTTCTCCCGAGTTCCACAACCGGGCTTATGAAACCCTGGGGCTGAACGGGGTGTATGTCCCCTTTCTGGTGGATGATGTACCTGCCTTCTTCCACCTGGCCCGGATGCTCGGGCTACGCGGATTTTCCGTCACCATGCCCCACAAGAGGGCGGTATTGGCTCATCTGGAGGAACGGGATGAAAGCCTGGCCCGGATCGGTGCCTGCAATACTGTGGTGCGTCGTCCCTCCGGCGGTTGGTACGGCACCAACACCGATGTCCAGGGATTCCTTGCGCCCCTGCGGGCCCGGGCGCCGCGACTGATGAGACGGGAAACAAGGGCAACGGTTATCGGCGCAGGGGGCGGGGCGCGTTCGGTTGTCTCCGCGCTATGCAGCCTCGGGATTCGGCCGTTGATCCTGAACCGCACAGTGGAGAAGGCGCGCCTGCTGGCCGAGGCCTTCCAATGCGAATGGGGGGGGCTGGATAGGGACGGGATTGCACGGATACAAGATCATGCCGACCTGATCGTCCAGGCTACGGGTGCGGGTATGAAGCCAAATGCGGGAGCCGATCCCCTCCCGGAGTACAGGTTTTCCGGCTCCGAGGTGGTGTACGATCTGGTGTATGAGCCTCTGATGACAGTCTTTCTCAAACGAGCCCGGGAGGCGGGTTGCCGAATCGTATCGGGCTTGGCTATGTTATTTTCACAGGGAGCGGCTCAGTTCAAACACTACACGGATCTGGAGGTTCCCCCGGAGCTAGTTGACCCGAACAATCAAATCGTGAAGTGATGCACGGAATATAGTCACCGTACATACAGGACTATAGAGGAGTAGAAACGATCCATGGCGCATAAGAAACTATTCATTCCCGGACCGGTCGAAGTGGACGAAGAGGTGCTGAAGATGATGGCCACCCCGATGATCGGCCATCGTACGGCGGAGTGGAGCGATCTGCAGAGACGGGTCAGTGAGCGGCTGCAGACCCTGATGTACACGAGCAATCCGATTATCCTTTCGGCCTCCTCGGGCACGGGCTTGCTGGAAATGGCCATTCGCTGCACCACGGCCAAGCGGGCCGTCGTGTTTTCCGTAGGCGCTTTCGGTAACCGCTGGTACGATATTGCAGCAGGTAACGGAGTACCGGCGGACAAGTACGAGGAACAGTGGGGCGGGGGCATCACACCGGAAACCGTGGAGCGGTATCTGTCCACGGGCAAGTACGACGTGGCCACGGTCACCCACAATGAGACATCCACCGGTGTGATGAATCACCTCGAGGAGCTGGCCCAGGTGTTTCGCAGGTATCCGGAGGTGGTGTGGTGTGTCGATGCGGTTTCCTCCCTTGGAGGAGCCAAGATCCAGGTGGACGAGTTGGGGATCGATATCTGCGTTACCTCCAGCCAGAAGGCTCTGGGCTTGCCCCCGGGGTTGAGCCTGGCCTCGGTGTCGGAGAAGGCGAAGCAGCGGGCCGGGGAAATCGAAAACAGGGGGTACTACTTCGACATGCTGCAGCTGCTCAAGTACGTGGAGGAGCGGAACTTCCAGTATCCCTCCACTCCATCGATCTCCCACACCTACGCCCTGGATTTTGCGCTGGAACGCATCCTGAAACAGGAAGGTCTGGAGGCCCGTTTCGAGCGCCATCGGCAGATGGCCGAATATGTACGCTCCTGGGCGAAGAAACACTTCGCCCTGTTTCCCAAGGAGGAGTACGCCTCCAACACCGTTACCTGCATCAGCAACACAAAGGCGATCTCGGTCAAGGAGCTCAACAACGAACTGGCCGAGCGGGGTTTTATCATCTCCAACGGCTATGGAGCGCTGAGGGAGAAAACCTTCAGGATCGCCCACATGGCGGAGCTGCAGAGAGCGGACCTGGAGCAGCTTCTGGGACACATTGAAGAGCTTCTGGGGCTTAGGGGATAGATTTACTTCGGGGGTTGTTCCGGCTCGGGTTTTGTGCTCTTTTCCAGCATCGTCTGGATGATCTTCTTGTTGTCCAGCAGGGAACTGACGCTGCGGTCGGCGTGCAGGCGGTAGATTGCCCGGGCAAACAGATAGGTGATATCCGTTGATATGTACCACTCCTTGCCGAGCAGATTCTGATCGTGGTACACGGCGTTGGTGCCGATGAAGCGGTAGAACAATCCCTGTTTGTAGGCTTCATCGTAGGCCTGGCTCGCGGTACCGCTGAAGAACGGCAGACTGGCTGCGCATATGATCCGGTTGGCTCCCAGTTCTTTCAGCGTGGACATTGCACGGAGCATGGTGCCTCCGGTTCCCAGCATGTCATCAGCCATAAACACGGTTTTTCCCTCTACCGAACCGAGCAGGCGGACATTGGTTATATTGTTGTGCCGGGCGTCGATCGATGTTCGCGAATAATCCCGTTCCTTGTACAGCATACCCAGAGATTTGCTCAGGGTGTTGGCGAAGAACTTGTTACGCACGATCGACCCGGTGTCCGGAGCGATGATCACCAGATCCGGGTCTTGCAGGTCGATGATCGTGGAAAGCGCCCTAAGAATCTGATAGGAGGCGTGCAGGTCTTCCAGGCGCAGGCGATTGAAGGTGTTTTCGATCTCCTTGGAGTGAATGTCCAGGGTGATGATCCGTTCCACCCCGGCGAACTCGAGGAATTGTCCCAGCCGCGCCGCGGTCAGACCCTCCCGGCCCTGCTTCTTGTGCTGCCGGGCATAGGGATAGGTGGGAAGCACCACGGTAATTCGTTTAGCTCCGGCCTGCATAGCCGCATCGATGGTCACCAGCATGCAGAAGAAGTGGTCATTAACCGAAAGCTCGTACTTCTCCTCGTCCCCCCGGTTCAACCGAATTGGATAGTGATTCTCCACGTCCTGAACGATGTACACATCCATGTTGCGGATTGAGGTGAGAATCTCCGCCTTGTACTCGCCGTTCGTGAAACGGGTGAAACGAACGGGTATCCGGAAGCCGGATGGGCGAAACTGGTCGGCAGGCAGATTCAGATCGACAGTGGTGGGTCTCAGATCCAGGGTAAGGTTGATGCGCCGGATGATCTCCTCCCGACTGGATCCGTACTTCTGGGCCAGGTAGCCGACTTTTCGGCGAAACTTGCGTTGGGACACTTCTTCCAAATCCGCGGTCAGTTTTGTTGCAAACTCCGCGGCCCCCGGACAGGCGAGGATTCCGATCTGTTCTGGAATGGCGGATATCATCGAAGTCCGAACAGCTCCTTTCGAATGTCTCGAACCTTTCTGTGCAGCTTCATTGGAGCGCCGCAGCACTCCGGAATGCGGATTTCCTTGTGGCAGGTGGAACAGAAGAACACAGATCCGTCGAACTCCATGGTCAGACCATGGCACTCCGGAGGTTTTTCTGTTCGTCCGCAGGTTGAACAGACCAGTTCCTGCTCTAACAGACGCGGCATGGGTTCCCCCCTTTCGCTGGAATCAAGAGAAAAATTTCACCGTCCTGGAAAGCCCCTCCTCGAGATTGATGGAGGGCTTCCACTTCAGAATCTCATTCGCTTTGCTGATCGCCAGGCAGCTGCGGCGCAGATCGCCCGGTCTGGCCTCCCCACGCTTCGGCTCCGGGGGATTTTTGAAAAATGAGCTGATTGTCTGATAGAGGGCTCCGGTTGTCGTGGTAATGCCCGTACCGATATTGACGAGCTGCCCCGCCCCGCGATCAGCGGCCAGGAGATTGGCCCTGGCAACATCCTCGACATATACGTAGTCCCGCAGCATCCCCTCCGGTTCTTCGGGATAGGCGAATACCGTGGGGGTTTCTCCCTTCAGCAGGGTATTGATGAAGATCGATACGACTCCCGCTTCACCCAATGGGTTCTGACGGGGGCCGTATACGTTGGCGTAACGAAGCACCGTGTACCGCAGGCCGTGCTGCTCTGCGTAGAAACGCAGGTACTGTTCACCTAGAAATTTGTGGATCCCGTAGGGGGAGATGGGCTGAGGCGGGTGCTGCTCAGGAGTCGGCATGTTCTCCGTGTCGCCGTAGATCGCTCCGCCCGTGGAGATGTAGATGAGTTTCTTGATTGAGTGGCGTACCGCGATCCCCAGCAGGTTCAGCAGGCCCAGTGCATTGACCCGAGCGTCCTGCATCGGGTCCCGAGCGGAGACGGTTACACTGATCTGAGCGGCGTGGTGGTTGACGATTTCAGGTTTTTCCAGCTCGAAAACCTTATCCAGCTCGGGGCTGCCGATATCCAGGAGATAGAATTTTGCTCTGCTGGGAATGTTCTCCGTGTTGCCGGTCGCCAAGTTGTCTACGATGACTACATCGTGTCCAGCGTCCAGGTAGGCATCAGCGACGTGAGAGCCGATGAAACCCGCCCCGCCTGTGATGAGGGCCTTCATACATTCAAGACAATAGCATTCCCGTTCTCGGGGGTCAAGTCGGCTGGCCGCGTTCGGTGGTCGGCTATTCGCTTTCTCCCCCTGCCAAGGGAGCGGGAAAGCGCCCTTGACCGGGAAGGATCACTGGCCCACAATGGCGAGCAGTGTCTAAGGGGAATGTAATCGAGAATCTGCGTGAAACCCTGGCCTCAGTACGGGGAAATCTGGACTATCCGTTTCTCCGCTCCGCAGTCATTGTGCCCCTCATCCAGAGGGGGGAGAGCGTGGAAGTCGTGCTGGAGCTTCGCGCTCGGCATCTGCGCCGCAGTCCCGGGGAGGTGGGTTTTCCCGGAGGGCGGGTAGAGGCGGGAGAGAGTCCATGGCAGGCGGCCCGGCGGGAACTGGAGGAGGAGCTGGGCGTGGCGGGCGACCGGGTCGAGTGTTTGGGGCGGCTTGCGGAGCAGCAGCGCCACAGAGATGAGTTGATCGTTCCTTTTGTTGCTCTGCTGGCCGAGGATGCGAAGCTGAAACCCGACGGGATCGAAGTGGAGGAGGTCTTTACCATGCCGCTTGATCACCTTTTGGATAACCACTTCCGTGAAGCCGCGCTCACCGAGCAGTACACGCTCTCCGATGATTTCCCTCACGCCTATCTGCCGGGTGGCAGGTGGAACAGGACAGTCACACGGCCGGTACGCTATTTGATTTACGGCAAACACCTGATCTGGGGATTATCCGCAAACATCCTTCTGCGGCTGTTGGATGCGATTCCCTCGGCTCCGTGATTTTTACTCTAACTGAGCATCGACTCTGCCGAATATAAACCCGTAGGGGGAGTGCGTTTTGAAGCGGCGTCTGCTGATATCATTTCTCTGTCTCGTCGTATTGGGTTCACTGTGGTCGGAAGTTCGTTTCGCCGATCCCGATCTCAGTGAAGACAACCTGCTGCTGTTCAAGGTTCGTTCCCTTAGCCCGCGGTGGGGGGCTCACGACACCCTTTTTCTGACCGATCTGGAGACCCGTGAATTGTCCCAGCTGACCTATTTTCCCGAACGGCTGACCTATCTGCCGGGGATAAAAGCACTGCAGCTGCAGAATCGCTTCGGTGTGTTCTACAGCGATGAAACCCTCGAGAGTTTTCAACCCTCCCCGCAGTTTTCTTGTTTCATCCGCGACAACAGCATCCTTCAGGGAAGCCTGAGCCCTCTGAGCGCCGCCCCCAACGGTCGCTATTTGCTGTACGTGGAATACAGCTCCCCCGCTTTTGGTGATCTGTACTTCGTGGATTTGGATCGAGATGAGAGATCTCTGGTGTCCAGGGGCATCGAGATCGATCTGCATACCACTCCCGTGGTTTGGGCTCCGGATTCGAGTTTTTTTGTGTACAGTAAGAACGACCTCATCTACTACATGTCCGTGAGGCAGTTGAGCGACCAGCAGGGGCTGAACGAAGAGTATCGCCAGATCGGAGAGGGGCAGATCGGCAACATGAGCCCGGGCAGTCAGATCGCCCTGTACTACCTCAGAGGATCTCTCATATACGAGTTGGACTCAAGCGAGCTGTTTACCCGTGCCCTGTATCGGGGCTACCTGGACATCGGTCGTCTGGTGGGTAAGATCCCCTTTGCCTTCGATCCCAACTTCGACTCCTTCTGGATCTCCCCCGCCGGTACGCACGTGCTGTTGGCAAAAGGCGGGCGAAATCTGTTTCTCTATCGCCTGTCAACTGAGGATTTTTCCTCTAAGGGGCACAGTCAATCCCTGCCATACCTGTACCTGCCGCGGAACACCCGGCTCGAGCGTGTTCTCTGGGACGAAAGCGGCTGCCTGACCATCCTTACCACCGGGACCGAGAACGGCCGAATTCAATCTCAGGTTTTCCGAATCGAGACTGGAGCGATCGACTCCAATCCCGCCTTTCAATATCTTGCAGTGGAGGGTGTGGAGGATATCATCCTGTCTCCGGACAAGAGCCAGGCCGCGGTGATTTTTCCGGATCGTGTTGCCGTCTATGACTATCACAGCTGGAGCAAGCGGCAGGAGTTTGAGCAGCCGGGAGTGCTTCAGGTCGCCTGGATTGACGAAGGCAAGCTGGTCATCGCCGGGAAACATACGATCCGGGAGTACTCTCTGGACAGCGGCGCCGAACGGCTGCTGGGGATCTCTCAACCGGATGGTTACGGTTTCTCCGAGGATGAGGATGCCGTACTCTGCAGGACCGGAGATCGGACCTTCAGGTGGTTGTACGGCGATCTGTCTGTGCCGCCGGGGTGGAGCGAGTCGGTAGCGGCGGTTTCTCGAAGTAAAAGCACGACCGCGGGTGCTTACCGGGTGTTTCTGGAAGAAACACCGGACAGGATTTTCCAGAATATGCTCATGATTCGAGACCGGCAGCGCTTGCTCACTACCGCGCTGCTGAAGCATTCCCCCGATGCGTTGGAACCCTTTCCCGAGACAGATGATCCTCTCGATTTCGTGACCTTCGACCATGGTTCGCGAATCCGAAGACGGGAGATCTCCCTGGTGTTCAACGTGGTCGATTCGGTGGAGGGATTACCCGCTATCCTCTCCGCACTGCGGGAGTATAACCTGCGCTGTACCTTCTTCGTAAACGGAGAGGCCATCCGCAGCTATCCGGATGCGCTTCGGGAGATCGCTGAATCCGGGCATGAAGTGGGAAGCCTGTTCTCGATGTACTTCGATATGACCGACTCCCGTTTCCGGTTGAACAAGGATTTCATCAAGCGCGGAATGGCGCAGAACGAAGATGAATACTTCGAGGCTACCGCCAAGGAGCTGTCCCTTCTGTGGCATGCTCCGTACTATTTCGTCAACTCCGACATCCTCCAGGCCTCCCGGGAGATGAACTACGTCTATGTCGGCCGGGACGTGGATCCCCTGGATTGGGTAACCCGGGAGATGAGCATTACGACCCGGGATATCTATTTCCCCTCCGCTGTCCTGGTGGAGCGGGTGGTAGAGGCGAAGAAGCCGGGTTCGATCGTATCGGTGATGGTGGGCAGGCCGAGCGGTGAGAGGCGGGATTATTTTTTCCACAAGCTGGATCTGCTGATCGATGCTCTAGTCAAACGGGGGTACGAAATAGTACCGGTTTCCGTGTTGATTGAGCATGCAGAATGAATTAGGATTTACGTCGGCTCGTCCGATGATAGGATAAGAAAGGGTAAAGGCGCTTTGAACACGATGAATCCTCTACGGAGCTACAAAGAGACGCAGATCAAGACCGCTACACCGGGTAAATTGATTTTGATGATGTATGACGGGGCGATCCGGAATCTGAATCAAGCCCTCCAGGAGATGGAGGACGAACATCGGCGATACGACAGCATCAGCAACTCCCTGATAAAGGCCCAAGATATCATTGCCGAGCTGATGATATCTCTGGACTTCGAACGGGGCGGAGAGATTGCCAAGAACCTGTTCGGTCTGTACGTGTTCATGAACAGACGCCTGCTGGACGGCAATATCCAAAAGGACAAAGCGCCTCTGGAGGAGGTCAAGACGCTGCTGATGGAATTGAGAAGCGCCTGGGCCGAGGTTGCCGACAAGGCGGGTGTGCCCGCCGGAGCCAACCAAAACAGGGGAGTCAATATCGCCGGCTGAGCCGGCTGGGCAGGTGCAAAGCGCCGCCATTTTATCCTCAAGGTGTACGTTCATGAACCCGCCCCTCTACCTGGTCGACGGTTATAGTCTCATCTATCGTGCCTATTTCGCCTTTATCCGCCGCCCGCTGACCAACTCACAAGGGCAGAATACCTCGGCGATATTTGGTTTTTTCAGCTCCCTGTTCCAACTGTTGAAAATGCGGGAGCCTGCATTTCTGGCGGTTGTCATGGATTCCCGAACACCCACCTTCAGGCATGAGAAGTATCCGCAGTACAAGGCCAACCGGGAGAAGGCGCCGCAGGACCTCCACGACCAGGTGCCGGTGATCGAAGAGATCCTGACCGCCCTCGGCATCCGTTGCCTGCGCCGGGACGGTTTCGAGGCGGACGATCTGATTGCCACGCTGGCGGTGCGGTCGCGTCGGGAGGGGAGGGAATGTTATATCCTTTCCGGTGACAAGGATCTTCTGCAGCTGGTGGGCGACGGCGTTTACGTGATTCATCCACCAAAGGGAGCGGAGGATTTTGCCGTTTTCGACAGGGACGGTGTGTTCGCCGCACGCAGTGTCTATCCCGAGCAGATCATCGACTATCTGGCCCTGGCCGGGGATCAATCGGACAATGTTCCGGGAGTCGCCGGGGTGGGGGACAAGACGGCTGTGAAGCTTCTCAGCCAGTACCGGGATCTGGAGCGGCTGTACACCGAGCTGGAAGATCTGCAGCCGGCGGGGGTGAAGAAAAAACTCGAAGAGGGTAAAAGCAACGCCTACCTCAGCCGGGAGCTGGTCACCCTGCGAAGCGATGTTCCCCTGGAGATCGGGATCGAAGATCTGGACGTGAGCGAGCTGAATCGCCGGGCCGCCATCCCGCTTTTCGCCGAACAGGACATGGGCCGCATGGTAGAGGAGCTGGGTGGAAGCTTCGCAGAGCAGAGGCAAACGCGGCAGCTGGAACCGGGCAGCTATGAGACGGTTCTCAGCACAGAGGCCCTGCAGCGCTGGATAGGGGAGGTAAAAGGGGCCGGCGTTTTTGCCTTCGACACGGAGACCGACAGCCTGGATCCGCTTCGGGCACATCCCGTGGGCTTTTCCCTGGCCGTGGCCAAGGGCAAGGCCTGCTACATTCCCGTACAAGCGGCCGGGCGGGAGGTGCTGGAGCTGGAGACGGTGCTCGCGCAACTGGCACCGGTACTAACCGATTCCTCCCTGACCCTGGTTGGTCAGAACATCAAATACGACTACAAGGTGATGGCCCGGCAGGGGATCGTGCTCGGCTGCCGGCTGTTTGACACCATGGTGGCAGCCTGGATCCTGGATTCCGAGCGTTCCTCCTACGGCATGGACAACCTGGCGGCCCAGCTGTTGAACTACAGGACCATCCATTACACCGATGTCGTGGAAAAGGACAAGACCCTGGCCGACATCGAGCTGGAGCGGGCAACGGACTACTCCGCCGAAGATGCGGACATCACCTTCCAGCTCTACGAGCTTTTCCGCCCCCAGCTGGACAGTCTTGGATTGGTGAAGATCTTCCGCGATCTGGAGATGCCCCTGGTAGGGATCCTGGCGGAGATGGAGATCGCCGGGATT
>CAZFMD010000045.1:9835-18612 GCA_964520025.1 uncultured Spirochaetaceae bacterium | reverse complement strand
CCCCTCCTCTTGGACACCAGAACCAGCCTGCTTCCATGATATACCAGGTGGCTGGATGCCAGGCGCGGGGGGAGCCCTTCTATGGGCAGCCCCAACCCGCAGGGAGAGGCCGGATCGGCGGCGTTGATCCAGTAGACATCCTTCTCCGGCATACCGTCTCGAAGGATACGAAAGCCCCGATGGCTGATGAACTGCAGCCCGGAAATTCCTTCGAAGAAATGGCCGCTGAGGATCTCTCCGGACAGTTCCATGATCCGAAGCGTGCGGAATATCCTTGACCACCGCAGGGGTGCGAGCTCTTGGGTCACGATCTCCCGGAAGAGAATCCCGTAGCGCTGGAGCAGCTGGCGGACCCGTTCCCGGGTCAGCTGCTCCTCTTCCAGCGGGTCCGCCTCCGGGCCACGGTCGATCCCGTACCAGCTGCCCGCCAGAGGGTGGGATGCTCGCCACCTGTCATAGCCCGCCCTGCCCGGTGCACGTCTCCTGGAGATGCGTTTGTCCTCCCTTCCTCTGGATCTGTCCAAAGGTAGCCGAAAACCTCCTGCTGCGGCCCTGCGCAGCACGTCGAAGGAATCGGAGGCCAGCTCTCCTCTCCAAACCAACTCCCAGATCTTGCGGGTGGTATCCGCCGGTGTCGATCCGCAATGATCGACCAGTTCCCAAAACGAATATTTCCCCCGGGAGGAAGGAAGCAGACTCTGTTGCTCCCCGGCTTCACCGGGTTCTTCGGATTCGATAAACAGCTCCAGGTCCGAGGCAAAGCCGAAAGCGATCCGCTGCCTCCCGCAGCCGAACCACTGCAGCTCGCTGCCGCGGAGTAACTCATCCAGCCAGGAACCGTAGTAGGGTTTGAGACGGGCGGGAAAGATCTCCTCCTCCCACAGCCGAACCGGAGCCGGAAAACCGAA
This sequence comes from uncultured Spirochaetaceae bacterium, assembly GCA_964520025.1. Classification (GTDB taxonomy): domain Bacteria; phylum Spirochaetota; class Spirochaetia; order SZUA-6; family DRHE01; genus JAFGQJ01. The sequence goes on along the minus strand of CAZFMD010000045.1, from coordinate 17,704 downwards.
CAGGCTCTCTAAAACCCTACGCAGATCCGCCAGACTGCTACCCCGGTGCTCCCGATCGACCAATCCCTGCTGCAGCGCCATAAACAGGGGAAGCCGATCCAGTTTCAGAGCTGTAAAGACTGGCCGCCCTCCTTTCCGGGTCAGGCGCAGGAGAATCTCCAGGTTATCCGCATCGCAGACCTGTAGGGAGGAAGTCTCCCGGATCAACTGGTCCACAACCACGGTCCCACTTTCCACCGGCGTATCGAGCAGAGACTCCACTCCGGCCGGAGTCAATCCGAAACAGTTCACGATCCAACTCAAAGGTACGGGCCCATAGAAGCGCAGCCATTCAGCCACCAGCGCAGACAGGTGGTGCTCCACTTGCTCCTGGCCCGCCCAGGTGGATGCGATGAACCGCCGAACCCGAGCCAGGCAACCGGGAGAGAAGAACTGCTCATCAACCTCCAGCTGCTCGATCAGCTCATCGAGATCCCTTGCTCCGGCCGAAGCCAGGGAACGCAGGATTCTCGGCATCTGCTCGAGGGCCGATACCATCCAGACCTCAGCCCCGGGTAGGCGGTGACGAACCAGCTTGTTCGCGATCTCTTCGGTAACGAAATCTTCATGGTGTGGGTCCGGAGCATGGTCCCGCCGCGCAGCCTCGATCAGCTGTTTCCACTCGCTATCCTCTACCAGCAGCCGCTCTTTGACCCAATCGAGAAGCTCGTCTCCCGGCTTCGGCGCATATCCCTGAGCAATCCGTTGCAGCTTCGACTGCAGCTCAGCAGCCAGCTCGGGTGCTATCCGGGGACGCAGATGGGTAGAGTAGAGAATCTCCCGGATTACCTCCTGTCCAACCGCGGAGCCACCCCGGACGGATAACCCGTCACCACGATACATGTGCTCATTGGTCTGGACCCAGCTGATGTTCTCTGCAAAGGGAGAGGGAGAGCTCGTCCAAATCTCGCTGCGGCGGATCTGCCCCTGCTGCAGTTCCGAAAGTACCAACTCCAGGGACGACAGGTCGAACTCGTCCTGGAGGCAGTTCCTCCAGGTTTCCAGTAAAATGGGGAACTCCCCATAGGCGACCACCCCTTGCAGAAGCTTCTTGGCGCGCATACGGGTCAACCAGAGGGGAATCCTTCTGTCCAGATTCGAGCGGGGAAGCAGCAGGGCCCGGGCGGCGTTTTCCCGAAAACGGGCTCCGAAGAAACCGCTTCCCTCCAGGCTGCTGCGCAGCAGCCTCTCCATATCCTTGGACCGAACCATGGAGAGGAGCTCATCTACGGAGAAGCCTTCGGGATCCGAGGGAACGATGAGAACACAGTCGTCGTCGGCCAGCACCTCGATACCGCTCTTGCTGTGCTTGTCTGCCCAGGCGGCCTCGAGGATCAGGGAGAAGGGGTAGTTGACCCGGCTGCCCCACAGGGTGTGGAGGATCACCCGGCTGAAGGACGCCCGGGCCAGTGGCCCCTCCACGTGCTCTATCAGCAGATGATGGCGGTGGGGGAGCTGGCAGCCGGTGGTAGCTCGCTGCTGCTTGAGAAAAGCGACCAGGGCTTCAGCTGAAGCTTGCTCGAAGGAGCACTCGGAAACAAGCGTATCCGCTATCTGTGCATCGGCGTGCCGGTTCAGGCTCTCATTGCAGGATTCCAGGAAAAGACCGACTCGTTCACTGTAGGGGAAATCCCGGCCCGCCCTTTCCGCCCTCCAGAACGGGGTGATGTTGATCGGACCGTTCCAGGGCACAACTCCGACATTCTTCGAATCGATACGAACGATCTTCCAATTCTGCGTACCCAGATTGAAGGTATCCCCGACTTTTCGCTCCCAAACGAACTCCTCATCCAGCTCTCCGACCTTGGCGCCGCTGTGTTGAATGCGCAGATCGTAGTAACCGCGATCCGGAATGGTTCCCCCCGAACGATAGATCAGGGGCAGCACGCCCCGTTTCGCCCGCAGGGTATTGTCCAGCTTGTCCCAGGACAGGCGGGCTTTCAGCTCCCTCAGGTATTGCTCCCCATAACGCCCGGCCAGCATCTCGAGAACCAGGTCGTAGTTGGTGCGTGAAAGATTGTGGTAGGGGCTGCTTGCTCTCAAGGTCTCGTACAGCTCGTCGGCCTGCCAGGTCCGTATCGCGGTCATGGAGAGGATGATCTGAGCCAACAGATCCAGGGGAGCCTCCACCGGATGGATCTCCTCGATATCCTGTTCCGCGATGCTGCCGGCCATCAGGGCGGCGTTGAGCAGATCCCTCCCGTGGGTGCAGTACAGCCGGCCCCGGCTCACCTCTCCGACCCCGTGGCCGGCCCTGCCGATGCGCTGCAGGGCCGAAGCGACGGAAAAGGGAGTCTGCACGAGCAGTACCTCATCCAAGGATCCGATGTCGATCCCCAGCTCGAGTGAGCTGGTAGCCACGATGGCGGACAGCTCACCTTGTTTCAGCCGCTGCTCAACCACGAGGCGGATCTCTTTGGACAGCGATCCGTGATGGGCATAGGCCAGCTGTGTTTGCTCCCCCTCATTGATCAGACGGGCCAGTTTTTCCGCGTGTCTGCGGGTATTGGTAAAAATCAGGGTTGAGCGGTTCGCCCGGACTCGGCTCTTGATATCGGCCACCAACCCGCTCCAGAACGCCTCCCGGGCTGATGTTGGGATGGGGGAGGTTTGATCCGGCTGTGATGCGACGTGTGTCGGGTCGCCCTGCAGACCGGGCGATCCGACACCCAGCTCCAGCTGTTTGCAGGAGGTCGATTGCAGGATCGCCACTTCCCGCTTTCGATAGACCGGCTCGCCCCGCGCGGTTTCCCCGCCGCCTGTCGGAGTTCCCGGCTCTCGAAGCAGCCGGTAGCCCCCGACCCAAGCGGCGATCCGGTCGACAGGTTTGACGGTTGCCGACAGGGCGAGCCTCTGGAACTCTCCGGAGAGAAGGACCAAGCGGTCGACCGCCGTTATCAGGTGAGTCCCGCGCTTGTCGGCGGCTATGGCGTGGATCTCGTCGAGGATCACTGTCCGTAAAGCCCGCAGGTTTTCCCGGGCCCGGGGGGAACTGATCAGGAGGTTCAGGCTCTCGGGGGTGGTGATCAGGATCTCGGGAGGACGGTGGAGCATCTGCTGACGTTCCCGGGTGGGGGTATCTCCGCTTCGGGTCAGGATTCGGATTTCCGGGCAGGGAATGCCCTCGGCGGCAAAGTACTCGCGGATCTGCCGGAGGGGGTGTACCAGGTTACATCGGATATCGTTGTTCAGCGCCTTCAGGGGCGAGACGTACAGCACCCCGGTGCTCCCGGATGGCCAGGTGCCGGTAAGCAGTTGATTGACGGCCCAGAGAAAGGCACATAGGGTCTTGCCGCTTCCCGTAGGAGAGGTAAGCAGAACGTGCTCCCCGGTGGCGACACGGGGCCAGGAACGCAGCTGGATGTCGGTGGGGCCGGAGTAGCTGTACCGGAACCAACGCCTGATAACCGGGTGAAAAGCAGCGAGCGCCTGTTCGGCGGATCGTCCCTCGTTCATGAAAGTTTATCCCAGGAAACCAGTCGGCTGTGCATTTCGGGCTGACATTTCGGACAGAAGAAGGAGTCGTAGCCAAGCACGCCCGTTCGCCGGATGGTGGTGGCGCAAACCGGACAGGGATCTCCCCGGCGGTTCCTCACTTTGAGGTGGTCCCGCACTTTCACATCGATACCCCTGTCCGCACTCTCTACCTGTTCGATGGCCCGGCGCAGTACCGACACTACGCTGCGGTACAGCCTGTCTACCTGCTGTTCGCTGAGTTGATGGCAGCGGGTCTTCGGGTGGATACCGGCTTCAAAGAGGATCTCGTCGGCATAGGCATTGCCGATGGCACTCAAGCTGCTCTGGTCCATGAGAAAAACCCGTACCTGTTGTCGACGCCCCCGGATCCTCTCACGGAACAGCTGGGGTGTGAACTCCGCCGAAAGCAGATCGACGCCTTGGGCATCGTACCCGGGAATATCCGCGGTTGCTCCCGCATCTACCAGATAGATCTTTCCCATCCGCCTGGAGTCGAAGTAGTGCAGGTAGTTGCGTTCCCCGGTCCGGAGGGAGAAACAGTGCTCCCGGCTCAGCCGTCTCAGGGACCGACTCTCGCCGTTCGCGCCGGTCTGCTTCCCGCCGGCGCCCTTCTCATCAACTCGGAAAAACCCGGCCAGCATGAAGTGGACGATCAATTCCAGGGGCGGAAGCGCGAAGACGAGAAAGGGACCGTGGCGTCGTAACTCCGCGATCTGCTTTCCCGGCAGCACATCGGGAAAACCCCCCGGTACACCCATACGCAGGACGATCGGCTCCCAGACCGCCACCTCCCGGATCTCCTCGTTCAGAACCACGGACCGGAGTACCTTCTCGATGTATACCAGATCGGGCAGCTCGGGCATAACACCGAGTATATACTATACTGCAGATCTTTTTTTTAGAACGTTTTGAGGCTGGAACAAGACATCTCAATTTTCATTTCTGTTGTTATCGTAGATTGCAATATGCACTATACTCCTGGGTATGGCCAAAGATGCCGTACGAATTGCCACCCCCGAGGACAATCCGAAGCTCGTCGAGCTGGAAAGAACCAGTCCCCAGGGGACCAAACTGCAGATCTACTCGGAACGCAAGAACTACTTCTTTCGTTCGACCCTCTACGGAAACCAGCATACCCTGGTAGCCGTTGACAACCAGGCCGATCGGCTGATCGGCGTGATGGCGGGAACCTTGAAAGATGTCTTCCTGGACGGACGGGCAACCCGGGCAGCCTATTTCTATGATCTGCGGCTGCATCCGGACTACCGGCGCACGGTGTTGGGCCGGCATATGCTCAGGGTTTGGAATCTGATGGATCGTTGGGCCGAGGAAAGCGGTGCCGCTCTGTTGTACGGGCTGGTCAAGGGCGACAACAGCACCATGATCGGTTTTCAGCAGAAAAAGCAGAACTACCGTTTCACCGGCAAGATGATCGTGCTCAGCCGCCCGGTGTACAGGATGAAGAGGCTTCACCGTTTGCCCCGGGAGCTGAATCCTGAGGAGGCAAACGCCCGCATCAGCAGGGAGGTGTGGGATCGATACGGAAACTACCAGTTCTTTCCTACGGCCCTGCGGGACCGTTACTTCACCCAGGCGATGGCCGATTCAGGTCTTTTCTCCTGTTTCACCCTGGAGGAGGGAAGCTCTTTTGCGTCGATCGGTTTTTTCCGGGTCTGCCGGGCCATGTGGACTCGGGTAATCCGCCTGCCCGGTTACTACAGGGTACTGAAACCGATCTTCGAGGCTTTGCGCTTCGCCCTGCCCCTGCCCAAGATTCCCGAGCAGGGAGGACGGATCTCCTACTGCCACGTGTTCAACCATCTGGCCGATGGCCCTCACGGTCTAAGGCTGTGGAAGGAGCTCCTGGCGCACGCGAACAACCTGGCCTATCAGGAGGGGGCAACCCTGTTGACCTCCGCTTTCGATGAGAAGGACATCTTCCTGCCCTATTACCAGAGGGGCTCACTCAACAGGATCGAATACCTGCTGGGCTACAAGCCTTTTATTCCGGATGTACCGCAGGTACACACCCCGTACTATCCGGACATGCGGGACATGAACTAGGATCCTGCTCTTCGGCGCTTGCGCCCCAGCCTGAAGCCCGAATACACCGCACCGGCAACAACCCATACAGCGAAAATCGCCAGAAAGATAAAACCTCCCCGGTGACTGCTCAGATCGATCAGCAGAATGACGATGACCAGCAGGCAGAGCAGAAGCCCCACGGCGGGGGCGAAGAAGTAGAGAAATCCTTTAAGCCGGATCGAAGAGCGGGCGTAGAGTTGCGGGTGATGTTTCTTCAATCGCAGGGCGGCGCCCATGACGGGGATGAAGATGATGATTCCCCCGAGAGAGGCGAAAACGGCGAAGGTCTCCACTCGCTCGCCGGCAATGATGAGAGCCGCCGAAGAGATGAAAAAAATGATAATCAGAAACCAGTGGGGAGTGCCGAATCTGCGATTGATCCGGGCCAGCGCCTTGGGAAACAGTCCGTCTTCTGTGATTACGATCAGACTCTTGGTTCCCCACAGGTAGGTCGCGTTCAGCGTGGTTACCACCGCTAAAAATCCACCACCGACGACGAAGAAGACGAACAGGGGACCCTGAAGGAAGGCTGCGGCCACGGCGGACAGAGAACTCTCGTTCCAGCTGTTCCAGGGAGCGACCCCTGCAGCGACGATTCCGATTACCACATAGATCATCGTAACCACGGGAATCGCAATGAGAAAGGATCGCGGGATGTTCCTGCGCGGATCGATGATCTCATCCCCCAGTTCCACCGCGGCATTGGCTCCCAGAATCGTAAAGGTGAGGATAGCCGAGGCGACCAGAAACCCGCCGCTTCGCCCGGCGAATAGGGGTGAGAAGTTTTGCAGCGATATCCGGGGTAGCCCGGCCCCGACGAACACGAACAGGGCCAATAGCATGATCGCCACCAGCACCGCTTGAACCCAGACGGCAATCTTGGCACCGAATAGATTCGTTGCGAAGAAAACGGCCAGCAGAAGCAGAGCCACCGGGATCTTGGGCAGGGCCGGAATCACCGCTTTTAAAAAGGTCGCTCCGGTCAGGGCATACAGTGGAAACATACCCAGCACCGCTCCCAGGATATAGGCCCACACGCCGGTAAAGGAAGCAACCGGGGAGAAAAATCTGGATCCGTAGTAGTAGGTGCCGCCGGAGATGGGCTCGGCCGTGGCCAGCATGGCCAGTACGACCATGGCCAGAGCCACGGGAACGGCCGCGGCCAGGAAGGCCAGAAACAGCGAAGGTCCGGTGGCTGCCAGGGCTATGCCGGTCAGGGCGAAGATGCCCGCACCGATCGATTGCCCAACCTCTATCCCGATAAGATGAACCAGAGAAATATTTCTCTTCAGATGCTGCCGCTCAGACACGATGTTCTCCCGGATGTTCCGCCCTCTACTTCAAAACCTCTTCGAATATCAAATCGAAGGCAACACCGTGCATTCGCAAACGATCGGCCATGAGAAGATGGGTCGGGGTTTCTATGGTATACACTTCCTCGCTGTGGTTCAGTCTCAGATAGTTGGTGATGCTCAGCTGCCCTGTCATGCGCATGTACTTGAGGCCCCAGCGAGGCGCCTTGATCAAACCATCCCGGGTTCGGAGGATGACCATGTGTATATCCTGCTCGACCGGATAGCCCAGATCTCGAACAGCGGCAATCACCTTTCTGCTGATCGCCGTATCCCGTTTGGCATACTGGTACAGATAGAACCCGGTGGCATCGGGATCTTCATGATGGTCGATAACCAGGTCGTACCTGTGGGAAGTGAACTCATCTTTCAGAATACTTGCTTCCTGGGTTTCGAAAGATGCGAAATCACGGTTGACATCCCGCCCGTCCTTGTTGAAGCGGATATCCCGACTCCATCCCCAGGGATTGACCAGGGGAATAAGATCGAAACTCGTATCCGAAACGTTCCGTGTGTTCCTTCCAATCTGGTCTATCAACTCTGTAACCCAAGCCGTGCCTCCCGGTTCGTTGCCGTGAACTCCGCCGGTTATCAACACGTGTCGTGAGGCCCCGGACGGCCGATAGCGGATCACCCAGATCGGGGCTGAAAACCCCCCATACTTCACCTGTCCGATTTCTTCGAGCTCCAGGAGCTGAGAGTCGGCACACAATGCCTCAAGTTCTCCTTGAAGGGAAGCGAGATCCCGGGAAACAGGGGTGTTTTCGGAAAAGGCTTCTCTGTGCCCGCTGGCACAGGACAGGAGAAGCAGAATAGGTAAGACAATACATACAAAAGGTTTCATACAATCCGATATTCTACGGTGTCGCCCCACTGGACTGCAAGAATATTTCTCCTCATCCATTGCTGTTTCTCC
>CAZFMD010000045.1:0-9735 GCA_964520025.1 uncultured Spirochaetaceae bacterium | reverse complement strand
GGTGTCGCCCCACTGGACTGCAAGAATATTTCTCCTCATCCATTGCTGTTTCTCCTCTGCCGGCACTATATTGTTGAAGATGGAACCGCGCACGATCCTGGCACTATTTCTGTTCCTGTTCGCTGTTCAGCTGATCTGGGAACAGCTTCTGCTTGTGCTCAACCTTCGCCGTGCGCGCGCATCCCGCAGCGCGCCCTCTCCTTTGGCTCTGGAGATCTGGGGCGCTGAGACTTTCCGGCGGTCCAGCCGGTACAGCGAGAGCAAGAATCTTCTGACTATTGTTTCCACTCTGTTTACCTCCTGCTGCATCCTCTTGCTGATACTGTTCGGGTGGCTGGGTTCTCTCGAGGATTGGCTTTCCGCCCTGCCTTTGAGCCCGATCCTTCAGGGCGTCCTCTACGTATATCTGATCTCCCTTGTCTTCTCGGTCGTATCCCTGCCGTTCACGATCTACTCTCAATTCGTAATCGAAGCCCGCTTTGGATTCAACCGCATGACCTGGAAACTGTTTATCCTCGACGGTTTGAAAGGGCTGCTGGTCTCCCTCCTGCTTATGACACCCTTGCTGGCCGCCCTTTTTGCTCTGATACGAGCCAGCTCCCTTTGGTGGCTGTGGGGATTCTTTCTATTCACGGCCTTCCAGCTGGTAATGATCGTGATCTATCCCAAAGTAATCGCTCCGCTGTTCAACAAGTTCACCCCGCTAGATGAAAGCCCGCTGAAAGAGAAGATTATGAGCCTGGCAGAACAGCTTGGCTTCAAAACAGGTGGAATCTTTGTAATGGACGGCAGCAAGCGCAGCAAGCACAGCAACGCGACTTTCAGCGGCCTGGGACGCCTGAAACGTATCGTTCTTTTCGACACTCTGGTTGATACGTTGACGGAGGATGAGGTGGCGGGAGTGCTTGCCCACGAGATCGGCCACCAGAAGTTGGGTCATATCCTCAAACGGTTGGCCCTGTCCGTTCCCGTAGGCCTGTTCGGTTTTTGGATCATCAACCTTCTTCTTGGCTACTTGCCATTTTTCGAAGCTTTCGGGTTTTCCGGTATCAGCCCCCAGGCCGCATTGGTACTGGTTTTGTTTGTTTCCGGACCCTTTACCTTTTATCTGAAGCCCCTTTTCGCCTGGTGGTCCAGGCACCACGAATACCAGGCGGATCGTTTTGTAAAAACCCGAACAGGCTACGGTGGGGCCCTCCAAGGCGCCCTGAAACGCCTGGGCCGGAAGAATCTGAGCAACCCCGCCCCCCATCCGCTGTTCAGCTTCTACCATCACTCCCACCCAACCGTTACCCAAAGGATAGAAGCACTGGCTGCTCATGAAGAATGATCATCCTCAGGTGTGGCTTCATTCACAGACCGGAACATGCTATTCTGTCCGCGATATAGCACGTGGGGAGGTTTACCTATGAAGCGCGGATTGATTGCGGGAATCGTTTTGATTCTGGTGCTGCTGTTGGCCGGGTGTGCCCCGGGACCGAACACCCTGACGGACATCCCCGATCAGGAAGGTGAGATCGCCGGGTTCTGGCTGGGATTGTGGCAGGGAATCATCGCTCCGGTCACCTTTGTCATCTCCCTGTTCTCTGACAAGGTGGAGGTATACGAGGTACACAACAACGGCGGCTGGTACAATTTTGGTTTTATCTTGGGAGTGATGATTATCTTCGGCGGTAGCGGTGGCGGCGCCTCCAGACGACGGCGGCGCTACGACTGAGCTTATCCGTTCTCTAAAAGCCGCCTCGACTCAACCTCGTTGTCTCGATCCTCTGTAGTAGACCCGCACGCGCTTATACAGACCATCCCCCTCACTTGATGTATCCACATCCCGTTCTTTGCTGAGGGCAGTGTGAATCAGTCTGCGCTCAAAAGGATTCATCGCCTCCAGCAGCCGGGAATCCCGGGTGCGGCGCACCTCATCAGCGGTCTGGTGGGCAAGTCGAATCAGACTGCGCTCCCGCCTGCTGCGGTAGTTCTGACTGTCTAAGATAATACGGGGATGATTGTCCTGGATGCGACTGGCAGCCACGTTTACGATCGTCTGCAACGCCTCCAGGGTCTGTCCTCTTTTTCCGATCAGGATCCCCGAGTCCTGAGAATCGATATCAATGCCGATCTTGTTATCCCGTCGGAAGGAGATGTTCATCTTGGCAGATATGCCGATGCGGTCGATCAGCCCTTTGGTAAACTCGATAATCTTATTTTCGAAATCCCCGTTCGGCTCCAATGATCCCGAAAGTTCCTCACGTTCCTCCTCCAGGTGAACTCGAATCTTGACTTTTCCGCCTCCGAAGAGGAAAGGTGCCTTTTTCGCTTCAACGATCTCTACGTCAATGTCATCCCGATCGAGGCCCAGTGATTCGATTGCCTTGTTTATGGCCTCTTCTTCGTTCTTTCCTTCGAACTCTTTTATATCCATCCAATCGCTCCTCCTTGCCGAAGCGTTACTTTTTCTTCCGAATGGGTCCTGGTCCCGGGCTACCTCCCGCATTTTTCTTCTGCCTCCTGTGGTTGATGTACCACTGCTGGGCAACTGTAAAGATGTTCTGCATTGTCCAGTACAGTAGCAATCCTGAAGGCATATTGTAGAGGATGAAGAAAAACATGATCGGCATCATGTAGGTCATCATCTTCATGTTTCTTCCCGAGGCATCGGTGCTGGGAGATTGCATCAACTTGGAAGAGAGAAAGGTAGTCACCAGCATGATGAACGGCAGGGCTCGGATAGCATCAAATTGGAAGTTGCGAGTTATGTTTATTGGTGAAAAGGTAATCACCGCCTCCGGCACTGAGAGGTCGTTAATCCATCCGGGAATAAACACCGCTCCCCGCAGGGCAAAGTGGGTGTTCAACAGGCTGTAGAAGGCGATCAGGATCGGAAACTGAAGCAGCATGGGAAGACATCCGCCTAGGGGACTGACTCCCTCCTTCTTGTACATGGCCGCCATTTCCTGGTTGAGCTTCTGGGTATTGTTCTTGTACTTCTCCCGCAGCTCGGTCATCTTCGGCTGGAGGCTCTGCATCCGAGCGGTGGATTCATAGCTCTTACGGGTCAGGGGAAAAAGCAGCACTTTGAGCAAAACGGTCACCAGGATGATCGCCACCCCGTAGTTCGGGATCACTCTGTGAAACAGCTCGAGGAAGAACTTGAGGATCTCCACCAGCCAGCCGATCATTACGTTTCTGGTGGCGATCTTATCAAAGTTCATATCCGCTAGATTGTAGGTGTTCTTCTCCGGATCGTTGTAGCTCTTCAATACATCAAGTTTCTTCGGTCCGAGGTAGAAACGAAACACATCGGTGTTCTTCGAGCTCTTGATCTCGGGGCGGCTGAAGTAGAAACTAGACTGTTCGTTCACCCCCTCCATCTGCCGGGTATCGTAGGTAATCAGATACTGGGTTGCGTCGGGAACCGCAATAACCGCGAAGTACTTGCCGGAAATCGCCGCCCAGGTGACCCGCGTGTTGATCTGCTTGGTCTCCTTCTTCAGACGCAGGCTTTGCTTCTTCCCGTCGGCGAAATAGAGGTACTCTCTGAACTCATTGCGCCGGTCCAGCTTCTCGAACTCCGGACCGATCTGCGGCCCGAAACCGAGGGTGTACGCATAGCCGTTGTAGTTGAGGTCCGGATACTCATTGACGCTGTTCTCGATGCTCACCTGAAGCTCGATCATGTAGTCCCGGGGTTGCAGCAGGTAACTCTTCTTCAGGGTAAAGGGTATCCCGCTGCGGGAGCGGAAGATACGGGAGAAGGTGACCCCTGGGCCGACCAGTGAGCGCTCCACCCGGAACAGGGCATCTACGGCCGGAGCGTCGGCATCCCCAAAATGGATGCTGAAAGGATCTACACCGGCTTCCTGTGAGAAAATCATCTCCACGGGAGACCCGTCGGTGTTTGTATACTCCTTCAACTCGATGGAGGTAATTTGGCCGCCTCGGTTCGTAAAACCGATTCGAAATATATCCGTCTCGATTGTGAAGTTCTGCTCTTCTATCTGCTGATCGTTCGTCGCGGCCAACTCTTCGGCGTCACCCTCTTGTGCACCTGGTTGCTGCTCTTCCACCGCCGGTTCCGCCTCTTCGGCCGGCTGTTCTTCTGTGACCGGTTCGGGTACCTTGTCTGCGGTGCTCTGCGTTGTTTGTGCCGGAGTCTTCTCATCCGAGGCAAAAAACACCTGTTGTACGATCATGCTTCCGACGATCACAACAACGGCAAGCACAACGGCAATTACTGTTCTTTTATCCATAATATTCTAAAAACACTCCTGTCTGATTTTCTCACTCTCAAGCCCATCCTGGTGTGTCCCTGGTTATCTACATATACCATTACGGAACAGGATCGTAGCCCCCCGCGTGAAATGGATGACACTTGAGCAGTCTCTTTGCAGCGAGGAAGATACCATGAAATGCGCCGTGTTTCTTTAGAGCCTCTTTGGCGTACTGGGAACAGCTCGGGGTGAAACGGCAGGTCGGAGGTAACCACGGAGAAAGTAGTTTCTGGTACAGCGTAATAAGAAAGATGAGAAGGTACTTCATTGCATTAGACCAATTCGCTCAAAGATCGCCTCAAGCTGTCGAATGCGGTCAGAAAGGTTGTATTTACCAGGATAAAGAACAAAGGCCAGATCGTATCCTGTTTTCAGTTTGTGCTTGAGCTGACGATAGGCTTCCCGACAAATTCTCTTCTCCCGGTTTCTTGCCACCGCATTATTGAAACCACGTACCGGGCTGACAGCGATTCTGTTCCAATCCAGATTGTTTCCGATGTAGTAGACCCGTATTCCTCTTAGGTCACTTTTTGCAGCTTCGGTAAAAACCCTACGTAGACTGGATCGTCCTTTCAACCTCTCTGTCTTAGAAAGGTTTTTTCTCATCCGCTACTGTCAGTTTTACGCGCCCTTTCCTTCTTCTCCTTTTGAGTATTTGGCGCCCTCCCTTTGTAGACATACGGGCACGAAAACCTAAACTCCGCCTCCTCTTTGTTCTACTCGGCTGAAATGTGCGTTTCATCGTACTCCAATATCCTTTCGTTGATCCAACAACGCCGAACTTTCGACTGTCAGTAAAAGCAAGAACATCCTCGCTAGTGGCGAGAAAGTGCTACAGTGCAATACTATACTGATTTTCCTTGCCTGATGTCAACCTCAGCCGGATTTCTCATTTTCCAGGCTTTTCAAGAACAGCCGCTTCAACCGTCGCTTTAACTCTACCTGGCTGACCGATGACAGTATTCGCTCGATTTCCTCCTGACGACCTCCCTTCTCTGTGAATTCATTCTCCTTCTGCTCCACAGGGGAATCCACCTCAGCTTCTATTGCATCTGAATAGCGCAGATTGACCTTGACACTTATATCTTTAACATCCATGGCCGGAAACTTGCGTTTTAAGACTCTGAGAATCTGAGCCTTTTTCATAAGCAGCAACTGCATCCATCCGGGATGATCAACTTCTATAAAGAGATACCCCTTTTCAATTTCATAGATACGGGAATGCTCGGCTAAGGACTCTCCAACAATCTGCTCCCAGGTTCCGAATACCGAGGAGTAGGCTTGGGCCAGTTTCCTGTTTCTTTCATCGAGCACCCGGGCCAAGATCTCATCTGCTTTTTTCACGTTGAAACTCCCCGCCCACTACGCGGTAGATCATTGTATCATCACCACCGTACTTGCGGAACTGCTCGTCGGGAAGGAAGGTGAAGAAAGCCTGTTCGAACTCGGGCAGCTGCTCTACAAACCGTTCCCGCTTGGCCGCATCCAATTCGAGCAAAACATCATCTAAAAGCAGCACCGGGCGTTTACCTGTCTTTCCGGAAAAAAAATTCGCCTGAGCAACCCTCAGGATCAAGGAACAGAGCCTGACCTGTCCGGTGGAGGCAATGTGTGAAAACTCCTTGCCATTATGCATGAGAATAAACCGATCCCTGTGCGGCCCCGCAGTTGTGGTTTCAAAGGAGAGATCCCGATGCTGTCGTTTCGCCATGAACTCCATAACCTCTTCTTTTGTTGCTCCCATCGGCCACGAGGAGCGGTAACGAATAGAGGTTTGACCATTCAGACCGGAGATGCCTGAGAACAGCAACGAAAACGTAGCATTAAACTCTTCAATAATCCCTTCTCTTCTTCTTTGGATTTGAAGTCCCAGCTCGATCAGGTTTCTGGTATAGGCAGAAATAAGAGAGATGTTTTTCTCCTTTAGCAAAATATTGCGAGACTTCAATAGTTTGCGGTAGCTGCGCAGCAGTCCAACGAACAATGGATCGAACAGACTCAATGTCTGGTTGAAAAAACGTCGTCCCATCTCAGGAGATCCTGTGACAAAAGACAGATCCTGATGGGCAAAAACGATACAGGGAACATTCTCGATCAGGTCCATCCTGTCATTGATCAACCGTCCATCCACCCGGATTTCCTTCTTTCCTCCTCTATGTATTCTTACGGCAATATCTCGATCGATATCTCCCGCTTTGCGGGATCTACCCCGCACATTGGCAACTTCCTGACCCACTGCAATAAGCCTGGCATCCATTCTGGTACGAAAGGATGCCCCATAGCAGAGAAGATAGATCGACTCTATGAAATTGGTTTTTCCCTGCCCATTCTCTCCGACCAGGTATACTACCGGAGCATCTATATCCAACGCAGCTGTATGGATGTTACGGAAATCATGATATGCAACTGAGACAAACGCCATGCTTAGAGTACCCGTGCGCTTCGCGGGCGCAGATGGTTATCTCAACCCACCTGCATGGGCATCACTATATGGAAATAATCCTTATCGGGTACCGGCCGAAGGGTGATTGCCTTATCCGGCTCGGTAAACTCCAAACCGATCTTTTCCTCCGTGGATTCCCGAAGCGGATCCAGCAAATAGATGTAATTGGCAGCAATCGTCATGGCCGGTCCTTCATACTCACAGGGAACCTCCTCCGTAGCACTCCCAATTTCCCCTTCGGAGGAGTTGACGATCAGGTTGGATGACTCGATACCCAGTTGAATGCGTCTGGACTTTTCCTCGACCAGCAGGGATACGCGTCGAAGAGCGGCCTGCAAACTCTCTCGTTCAACCAGGAGAAGATGTTCCTGTTTCTCAGGAATAACCCTCTTGTAATTTGGGAATTGCGCATCGATTAAGTTCGATGAAACCCTATGTTGGTTGAATCGAACGAACAGGTTGTTATCCCCAACGGCAAGAGAAAGACTTCCCTCTCCCGGTGCTAATTTTTTTATAAGTTGCAGGATTTTCGGAGGTATGATCACACCGTTGAAATCCGGAATCGAGCCATCTATCTTCTTGCTGATATAGCTGAGCCGTCTGCCGTCGGTGGCTACCATGATCAGCTCACTGTCTGTTTTTTCAAGATATACGCCATTCATGAAGTAGCGGGTTTCGTCACTGGAAACAGCAAACAGGGTCTTGGAAATCATATCTAGAAAATCAAGCTGGGGAACCTCGAAGTACGATTCGTCGGGTATTTCTTTGAGTTCCGGATACTTATCCGAAGGAACACTCTTTAGGTTGAAGTCTATCTTTTGAAACACCGGACGGATGGAAACCATCAGGTCATCTTCGAGCTTGATCTCCAACTCCCCTTCCGGGAGAGAACGAATGATAACCAAGAGTTTGTCGCAAAAAACAGTGATGCTTCCAGATGCCTTGGTTTCGACTTCGATCTGGGTTTGAAAACTGACCTTCAGATCCGTAGCCTTAATAGTCAACAGGTTGTCTTGGCAACTGAGAAGAACGTTGGACAGGATCGAGAGGGTGTTGCGAGAGGATATGATCTCTTGAGCAATGGCGATTTCTTTGAGAAGAACTTCCCTTTCACAGGCAAAGTGCATCGTACCCTCCTTGCAGGTGTTGGTCTTTCTTCATAACAGCGTAGCGAAATCTTAAGTCTCTATTATAAACTAGTTTAGTAGTAGGAGTAATAGGCACTGTTGAAATGTGTATAACAGTGCTAACTCCTTTTCGCCAATAGCTATACACTCTGGCACGAAACAACAGAGTTTTCCACAGCTTATCTACAAAGCCAATGTTGTTCTGTAATTATGCACCGCTTTTCTACAAAGATACAACAAATTATTCACATCAGGGGCGATAATCTCTGATAGTCCGTATGAGATGCTGAATCGTGGGGGACAGGGTGGCGTCGGTTTTCATCCTGTCGTCGATCCGCTGGCAGGCATGCATGACGGTGGTATGGTCCCTACCGCCGAACTCCAATCCCACTTCCGTAGTCGAGTACTCTGTCAGGTTACGGGCGATGTACATAGCTACCTGACGTGGGAAAGCGATCGCTTTGCTTCGACGTTTCCCCTTTAGATCATTTAGGGACAGGGCGAAATATTCGGCCACGGTACGTTGAATTAAATCGATTGTCACGTTTCGATAATCGTTCTCTGTGAAGAAATCCCTCAATTGGCGCTCGGCGATCTCGAGACTGATCGTTCTGTTTACCAGCTCCGCGTAGGCGATTAGCTTGGTCAGGGCCTTCTCTAAATCCCGGACATTCGTCTTGATATTCTGACAGATCAATTCGACCACCGCGTCGGGAATATCTACGTTCTTTTCCTCGATTTTTTTCGCCAAGATGGCAATGCGCGTTTCATAGTTGGGAGGCTGGAGATCGACATTGAGGCCTCTCTCGAACCTGCTCCTCAACCTGTCGGACAGCTTTTTCAGCTCGGAGACCGGACGATCGCTGGTAAAGACCATCTGTCTGTTTGCGTCGTATAGAGCGTTGAAAGTGTGGAACAACTCTTCCTGAGTTTCAACCTTGCCGGGCAGAAAATGCACGTCGTCTATGAGAAGCATGTCGACTGAGCGGTACTTGTTCTTGAATCGATGGGTCGTATTTTCCTTGATCGACAGAATGAACTCATTTGTAAAAGTTTCAGCCGTGACGTAGGATATCTTGCTGTTCTCGAATTCCTGGTGGGTCAGATTACCGATCGCCTGAAGCAGGTGGGTTTTACCGAGACCGACACCACCGTAGATCATGCAGGGGTTGTAGGCTTTGCCCGGGTTCTTGGCTATTGCGTAAGAGGCCATATAGGCGAAGTCGTTGTTGTCGCCGCGGACAAAGCGATTGAAGTTGTACTCGTGTTTGAGCTGGGGGTGAGGGCGTCTCTTTTTCTTTGGCGATGGCTTGCCGTTTTTTTTCGCATGTTCTTTCTTGCTTTCCGATTCTTTCTGAGCTGAAGTTTTCTGTACTTTGAACAGCACCTGGAGTTTCTGTCCGGACAACTCGAAGAGCTTATCTTCCAAAGTGGGGAGGTATCTCTGGGTAACCTGGTCTTTGTAGAAGCTGGATGGAACGGCGACAAATATATTGGCGTCCCCTGAGTTGAGGTAGTCCATATTGCGAAACCACATCAGGAACTCCTGCTCGCTGATTTTTTCACCGATTTGATGAACAGCTTCCTTCCAAAACACCCTATAACCAGATTCGACGTCGCTCATAGAACCTCCAACTTATGCTCAACCTATCAACAATTTATCCACAATTATCGGATTTACTTATTACAGAACGAATTAGGGAGATGCAGAGAAGAAAACCACCGCACTTGACTATATTACAATATTTCATTATATTATAAATAATTAAACACTAATTATCATAAATTAAACACATGATAATATCAGTGCGATCATTTCATATTTGTTAAGTATAATTTGAGAAAAAAAATAAAGTTATCCACAACTTAATAACAATAACTTAGACTTCAATTCTAA
>CAZFMD010000044.1:0-18655 GCA_964520025.1 uncultured Spirochaetaceae bacterium | reverse complement strand
ATTTCCGCCAACCTCCCTTCGTGAAGCAGATCGAAGATCCACTGTCCCGTGTAGGCCGGGTCCGCCTGGAGAACGCCGGCTCCGATCTCCAGCAGCCACTTGCGGTTGAATTCCTCCTGGGATCCGATTGTCGGTGAGATGATGATCGGAATCCCCAGGCCGCAGTAGAAGGATAGCTCACTCGGTTTTGTCCAGAGCACGTCCGTTTCACGGAGCGTCCGGGAAAATATCCTGAAGTACTCCGGCTTGCTCGGGCCGAATATGACCCGGAGATTCTGATTTCCCGGCAGAAACCGCTGTTTGAAGCTTTCGAAGCAGGATCTGACCTCCTCCCGCACGCCCGCGACCAGATTGAGGCGCACCGATCCCTCCTGCAGTCGATCCTTCAGGCTGCAGGCGATCTGCCGGCCGATCTCCCCCTGTGCGCCCGCTCCGCCCACGGCAAAGGTGATGGTGATCGGCTGGTGATGACCAACAGGGGATTTTGCTGCACGAAGAGTGTGACTGACGGATCTGCAGTGGCGCCGCCAAAAGCGGCCGTTTGGGTCCAGCCGAGCCAGCCTGGCGGTACAATCGTGCTTGAGACGATCCAGGCTCCTGTCTCCCAGCAACTCCACGGGCAGGGGGAAACCGGTAAGGAAGATCCGCCGCGCAGGAACTCCGTAGCTGCGCAGGCGCAACACGGTGCGTTCGCAGGGCACCAGATAGCGGATCCGGCTCGCCTCCGGATCCCGGGCCACCCAGGCTCTGGCCACTTCCGCATCACAGACAATGCAGTAGACCGGGTCGTACCCGGCCCTGTCCGCGGCGATGGCCGGCGCCAGGTAGGAGGTGATCAGGGCAAGCGGCTTGCTCCGTATAGTCTCCAGCATCCCCCGGCACAGGCCCCTGTCGATCAGGGATTCCAGCAGCTTGACCTGAAAGTCGGGGGCGGACAGATCCCGGACCGGATAGTAGGGAGGGATGCGGAGCAGACGATCCATCAAGCCGAACAGGGGTGCGCCGACCAGTGGAAGGGATTTGCAGCGGGAGATCATTTCATAGGTGTTTCGTACCCTGCTCCACATCCGGCTCTCCTCCGCCGAACAGAGTTGCTCGGCACCGACGGCAATTATACCGCCTTCAGCCACCGAGGCGAGCGGATAGGTGGCCCGCTGATGGCCCAATCCCATATCAACAGTTACAACCCACGCTTTCATCGTACCATCTCCTGTTCCATTGGAATTCGGTATCGTAATGCCCCGCAGCTGTGGCGCAGGGCTTCCCTTCCGAGCAGACCGAGGTAGCGCTCCTTCACCTCCTGGGCAACCTCCCGCCAGGACCTGCACAGGGTGCTTCGTGCACCTTCACCCGCCCGGCGAAGCAGCGCCGGATGCTCCAGAAGCATTCCCAGCTTTGCCGCATAGGCGTGCACCGAGTTGTCCGCGACAAATCCGTTGATTCCGTCCACTATCGGTTCCGCGGCGTCGGATGAATCGATGACAACCGAAGGGACACCAAAAGCAGCCGCCTCCCGCACCACCAGCCCGCAGGTGTCGTACAGAGAGGGAAACAGCAAGCAATCGGAGCGGGCGTAGCAGGCCGAAAGGATCTGCCGATCCCGCACCACACCGACAAATTTCGTAAACCCGTTCAGGCCCAATCGAGACGCCATCAGCCGCAGGGACTTGGCCGCGTATCCCTCGCCCACGAAAACCATCTTGAATCGGCTTCCCCCGGCTTTCAGCAGGGACAAAGACTGCAGCAGGAACTCCAGATTCTTCTCCCGGGAGTGGTCCCCCACGTAGAGAAACAGGTAATCCCCCGGATCCAGATCGAGGAAGATCTCCCCTCGCCTCCGCAATTCCCCTCGATCCCGGGGTCGATCGAAATCGATCCCATGCCTGACGATCTGCACTGCACCTCGATAACCGTATTCCCGCAGCGTCTGTACGGCCCCTTCGGTCGGTACCCATACCTGATCCACCGACGCGTAGAAATCGGCTATTCGTTGGGCCAGCGGATCCACCAGGACCCGGTCCACGAAGGAGGATGAGGGCATCAGCTTTTCCAGCTTGTCCCGGTACTTGGAATGAAAGGTCGCTACGATCGGGATCCCCCTCTGTCTGGCAAGCTTCAGGGCAAACCTGCCCGCAAAAAACGGCGTGTGGGCATGAAGCAGATCGAAGCTGCGGTCACGAAGGCTCCTCTGAAGAGAGACATCCGCCTGGGGAAAACCGATCCTGTACGGAGGACGGCCGACCAGAGGTAGGGAAAAGAACCTGTAGGTTTGCGGCCCTGCCGGCGAATCCGAGTAACCGGGAACCGCAGGCACAACGGCGAAGGTCGGGCCCAGGGTTCGATTCAGTTCAAACAGGTAGTTGCGGATTGTCATGGCTACACCATCCATGATCGGGAAATAGGAATCGCTGAACTGACCGGTAATAGCCCGCATTTCAATCCCCCTTCGATAGTAGAAGAGCAATTTGTATGCCATCCGCTTGTTCTCAAGCAAGTATCCGAGCTGAAAAGAAATACAGGCGAATGCCAATCGGCGTTATCCGCTGATCTGCGGCAACCCAGGTTGCAGGCCGGCAAATCTAGTCCGTTTCTTGATTGCGCCATCCAGATCGCCTACAATTCAATAAAAAGGGGCAGAAAGCAGCCGCATCACCGGCTCAGACAGCAACAAGATGCCCGGGGAGGACCCATTACCGTCCTACCGTTCTGGCTGAACCTGGATTATCTCTCCGTACTCCGGCTGTCCAGCTTTATCATCTCCCTCTGTATTGCCGTTTACCTGTTCAGGCTCAAACAGAGATCAACACCAACCCTGTGGTTGGCCTGGTTTTTTTTCGGGGGTGCCCTGATCAACCTGTCGACCTTTTTGGAGTTTTCCGCTCCTTACTACTGGCAGCCCTACAACCTGAAAAACCTGCTCATACCGTTTTTTTTGGCTCTGGCCTCGGCGGTTGCCGCCTTTTCCCTGCTGAACTTCGTCTATCATTTTCCTCATTTCCAGAAACCGGATCGCCGGGAGTACCGGGTGGTTCGCGGCGCCTGCATACTGGCCAACATCCTCCTTCTGGGGCTGACCTACTACAACTTCATCTACCTCGAGAGGCAACGAAGCATTACCGATTTCGAGAACACCTACTATGCCATCTTCTATTCGATTCTGGCCGTGGAGTTTCCCCTGTCTGTGTTTCTGCTGCTGCGTAAAGCCGTTCGATTTTCAACGGGTAAAACTCGCCCCTGGTGGCGCAAACTGGTCAAGCCCCGGGGACAGGATGCCCGGGCGGCGGGCTCCCTTGCCCTTGTCCTGGTTCTGCTACCCCTAGTCGCAGGGGTGTACGTGCTGGAAAATCGCGGATTGCTGCCGCTGCATCCGGCAAACTACCTGATCTGGCTGTTCTTCCTGATGTTCTACTGCAGTTTCGTAGTGACCTACCTCAATCACACGGCCGAGCATACAACCCTCCAGGTCAAGCTGGTGGGGGTTGTGCTGGTATTCGTGGTGGGTGTCCTGGGATTGATATCCCTGTTTGCCGGCAGGGCATACCAAAAGGATTACCGGAATGAGAACCTGATTTCCGGCGGCCGGAGCATTCACTTTGCTCCCAACCGGTTCGGCAGCTACACGATCTCGGCGGCTGACTACCGATTCGATTCGAAGCTGGGCTCACAAATCCAGATCGGGTACGACCAATCCGCAACCCTGGAACTCGCCTTTCCGTTCCGGTTCTTTGGGGATACGCACAGGACTGTGCAGGTTCTGCACGGCCCCATGATCCTGCTGGCCGAGGGAATCGGCAATAGAAACTGGGGCGGATACGACCCGAAACCGGCAATCGCTCCTCTGTTGATGAATTTCGACATGGACCGAGGGGGGGGCATCTATATCAAGAATCAGCCGGATCGGTTGACCGTAACCTGGAATGATTTGCCCGAGTACGGTCAGGCCAACAGGAACACGCTCCAGCTGGTGCTGCACCGTGACGGTTCTATCGATTTCTCCTATAGGGAGATACAGATAGACAGCGGCTACAATCCGATTCAGATGTACGTGTACACTTCCGCCACCGTTACCGGACATCACCCCGGTGTGGTGGGCGAACAGACCCCGGTCGGCCCCAGGCTGGTCGGGATTCATCCGGGCAGCAGTCAAGCCGGCTTGCGCCCGATTCGCTTCTCCGACGGGCTGCCCTACGTCAGTACAGTGCCGGAGGTCCTGTTCGAAGCATACGATATTGATTTCTACCGCCATCTACACAGCCGCATGTCCGTGATGGTGGTCATCCTTGTCGCCTCCAGCCTGTCCATACTGTTTGTCCTTCCCTTCCTGTTCAAAACGAACCTGATACAACCACTGCAGGCTCTGCACCGGGGAATGGAAAAGGCAAACGCCGGCGAGCTCGAGGTGAGTGTTACTCCCCAGTTCAAAGACGAGATCGGGGCCCTGACCCTGTACTTCAACCGGATGCTGCAATCAATTCGCAAGGCGGAGGCCAACTTCCGCGCCTTGGCCGACAACGCCCGGGATGGAATCCTGATCGTCCTGGAGCCGGGACGGATAGCCTACACCAACAGGAGTGCCGAGCAGATCATCGGCCGTCCCAGCCCGGAGATCCTAGACGGCCCGCTGGAGTCGTTCATTCGCCTGCAAAACCGGCGCACCGGCCCTCAGGGGTTTGGGAGAGATATGAATGAAGAGGGAGAGCCGAAGAATCTGGAGGCCAATATTCTACATGAAGGCGCGATCGGCAGACCCGTGGAAATGACGATATCCAACACCTATTGGCACGGAAGCCCCGCCTCCGTGGTCATGCTGCGGGACATCAGCGATCGCAGACGCAGAGAGGAGGAGGACCGCCAGTATCAGCAGCGCATGATCCAGACGGACAAACTCACGACCCTGGGCATCCTGGCCGGTGCGGTGGCGCATGATATCAGCAACCCCAACCAGGTGATCCTGGCAGATTCCAGAATCCTGAACCGCGCCTGGTCGGAGGTACGCCAGGCGGTGATGAGTCATATTTCGGAGCAAGGGCAGTTCCTGGTGGCCGGATTCCGCCAGGAGGAGTTCCTCGCCAACCTTACCGACTGGCTCAAGAACATCGTGGCAAATTCCGAAAAAATCGACTCGATCGTCAAGGAGTGGAAATCCTATATCCGCAACGAACCCCAGGTGATGAGCAGTGTCGACCTTTCCACGGTGATTCGCTCAGCCGTACAGCTCATGTCCTATCACATCAGGAGATCTACGGAGCACTTCAGCCTTCATCTGCAAAACAGGCTCCCCAATATACGCGGAAATCCCCAACAGCTGGAACAGGTTGTCATCAATCTGATCTTGAATGCCTGCCAGGCCCTGCCGGACAGAGAAAAAGCGGTGGAAGTACGCACGGCTACGGATACACGGCGCGGATTGGTGAAGCTGATAGTCCGGGATCAGGGCTGTGGAATATCCGAGGATCAGCTGCAACGGATAACCGAACCCATGTACACGACGAAAAGAGAAACCGGGGGCATCGGGCTGGGCCTTTATATCACCGATTCCATCATCAAGGAACACCGGGGAGTTTTGGCGTTCGACTCGGTGACCGGTAGCGGTACCGAAGTCACCGTGACCTTTCCCGTGGAGGAAAGCAAATGAAGAGCAGCCCCTCACCGACCAATCCGATTCTGATCGTGGATGACGAGCAGGCGGTCATCCAGGCCCTTTCCGCACAGTTACGTTCCAACGGTATCGACAACTTGATCGGTTGCCGGGACGGCAGGGATGTCATGAAGCATCTGCACAGCCGGGAGGTGGAGGTGATCCTGCTGGACCTGACAATGCCCCAGGTGCCCGGCCAACAGCTGTTGGGCCAGATTCGCGAGGAGTTTCCGTTCATACCGGTGATCATCGTCACCGCCGCCAATGAGGTGCAGACGGCCGTGGAGTGCATGAAGGCCGGGGCTTTCGATTACATGGTCAAGGCGGTCGAAGAGAACAGGTTGGTCAGCGGAGTCCGCCGGGCCATGGAAATCAGGGAGCTGAAGAGAGAGTACAGCGAGCTGCGCTCCCGGCTGCTGGCCGGCGAGCTGAGCAGTCCGCAAGCCTTCGATCCCATCATCACCCGGAACAGGAAGATGAGATCGATCTTCCTCTATATCGAGGCGGTGGCGCAAACCTCCGAACCCGTATTGATAACCGGAGAAACCGGTGCGGGCAAGGATATGATCGCCCGGGCCATTCATGAAGTCAGCGGACGGAGCGGTGATTTCGTGGCGGTAAATGCCGCCGCCGCGGAACAGGACAAGCTCTCCGACGATCTGTTCGGGCATGTGAAGGGGGCCTTTACCGGAGCCGATGCGTCACGGGAAGGGCTCATTCAGCGAGCCGGCGGCGGGACTCTGTTCCTCGATGAAATCGGAGATCTGGGGAGCAACGCCCAGATCAAACTCCTGAAAATCCTCGATACCGGGGAGTACTATCCCCTGGGCTCCGATCTGCCCAAACGATCGGATGCCCGCATCGTGCTGGCCACCAACAGAGACTTGAGCACCTTGATGGCCCAGGGGGTGTTTCGTAAGGATCTGTACTACCGGGTTTGCACCCATCACATCCAGGTTCCCCCGCTGCGGGAGCGGATCGAGGATCTGCCCCTGCTGATCGAGCACTTCGCCAGGGAAGCGGCCAATACGTACGGCAAGAAGGAATATGGAGTTACGCCGGAGGTGGTCGCCCTGTTGTCGGCACACCCCTTTCCCGGAAATATCAGGGAGCTGCAGACCCTCGTGAAAAATGCCGTGGTCGTGGCCAAACCCTCCGCCGGGATGCTGCCCCTTCAACCGTTTGCTGAGGCGACACGCCGGGATGCGCCCCAAAGCGCGGGCGATTCGCTCGCCTCCTCCGTCCAGTTCGGGGATATCCTGCCCACCCTGGAACAGGCCAGACAGCTGCTCACCGACGAAGCTCTGTCCCGAAGCGGGGACAGCATATCCGAAGCGGCCCGGCTTCTGGGCATCTCCCATCAGGCTCTGAGCAAGTGGCTTCAACGGCGCAAACGTTGATCTGCCGGTCAACCATATGTGCCGGCTTCGCAATGTAGGTTGCGCCATCCAACCGTTCGCGGAGAATCCCCGATCTATCTCTCTGTATTGATTGGAATTATAGATACTCCTTCTGGAATAGGCTGATCCTCGCCGTGGTGATACGCGGGATACTCATCCTCTACGCGTTGCTGCAATTTGTATTGAATAAAACTCGAGGCGAATAAGTCGGGGAGCGCCGCGGCCTCAGGGGCCGATTCCATACAGCCGGGCTGTATTCTCAACCACGGCTTCGGCCACCTGCTGCTCCGGCAGCTGCTTGATCTGCGCTATGGCCCGTAGAGCCGTAGCGACGCGGGCCGGCTCATTTCGAACCCCCGGCTGAGGCCCCAGCACCGGAGAATCGCTCTCCACCAGCAGGCAGCTCAGGGGAAGGTGGCCGACCAGCTTCTGCTTCTGCCGGGAGCGGACGATGGAAGGGGGAATCGAGAAGTAGTACCCCGCCTCCACGGCAGGCCGAGCCGTGGAGGCTTTACCGTCGAAGGCGTGCATCTGCACCCGGCCGGCTCCCCGGCTCAGCAAGGCGGCGATGGCCTGCCGGCCCGCGGAGCGGGAGTGGACGTTGAGGGGCAGATCCAGCTCGATGGCCAGGTCGATGAAGCGCAGGAACAGCTGCCTCTGCAGCGTCTCCAGCTGCCCCTGTTCGCTTTCGGGAGCTCGCTTGATGATCCAGCGATCCAGACCTACTTCCCCTACGGCAACCAGGCGGTCACGCTCCTTTCGAATCAGCTGGATCAATGCCTCCGCTTCGCCGAGATCGAACCGATCCGGGTACAATCCCGCCGCGGGGTGGAGCAGAGGATCGGCCTCAGCCAGGATCAGATTTTTTCGGGCATCCTCCAGGCTCTCCCCCACACACACCACCCCGACCACCCCGGCGGCCCGAGCCCGGGCAAGAACCTCCTCACGGTCGGCATCGAAGGCGGAGTCACACAGATGAGCATGGGTATCAACAATCATGATCGGTTTCGATTCTACCAAGACTGTACAACAGGAAATCTGCGCAGCACAAGGAGCGGGGGGCATTCAGCCTCTGTTACGGCTGCTGAGCCGTATTCTATTTGCAATCCCCCAACCCCTGGTGTATAATCCCCGCATGGGGAGGGAAAAAACGACAGGAATTTGCCAAAAAAAGTTATTTTTTGCTTTATTTATCTCGGAGCCTGAGATATAATTTCTTGCGTTCGAGCGAATTGAAGGCAAGTATATTCGACCTTTGATCTGCCTCATGGTGTGCAAGATTGTGTCGGAATGGAGGTGATGAGCGGGAGACCGATGGTACACCCTGAGGAGGATTTCGGTAGGTTTCGATCGATAAATCAAAAACAGGAGGTGAAGATGTTAAACCGTAAAGTCTTGCTGTATACCCTGGCCGTTTCGGCCTGCCTGGTCGCCCTGGGCGCCGTGGCAGCCTTTGCCGGAGGTGAGTCGGAACAGCCGACACCGGAAGCCAAAGAGGTGACCCTGACAATTTTTGCCCGGGCCTACACCTGGGAGCAGGAGGCGCCCTGGGAAGTGGCCAAGGCGGAGATCCAGAAACGGCACCCGGACACGAAGTTTACCTGGGTGGAGGAAGGCTTCGGATGGGCCGATCTGAGGTCGAAGTTCCTGACCGCCGCCGCTGGCGGCAATCCCCCGGACGTAGCCCAGGTGGACATCATCTGGGTCGGAGAGTACGTGGAAGGGGGCCTGCTCACCGATCTGACCGACAAGCTCGAGGCCTGGGAGCACTGGCCCGACGTGGTGGACAGCTACAAGGAGGCTACCAAGTGGAAGGGGCCGAGCTACGGCACCTGGCTGAACACCGACGTGCGCATCATGGCCTACAACAAGAAGCTGTTCCGGAAGGCGGGTCTGGATCCCGACCGACCTCCTGAGGACTGGAACGAGGTGTACGACATGTCCAAGAAGATCACCTCCGCCCCGGCATACTACGGGTACGGCTTTCCGGCCATGAAGGAAGAAGAAACATCGATGCGTTTCTTTGCAATGACGTACTCCGGAGGCGGTCAAATCTTGACCGATGACATGCAGAAAGCGGCTTTCAACAGCGATGCCGGGGTCAAGGCCCTGGAGTTCCACGTCAAGATGATCGAGGATGGACTCACACCGAAGAGCGTGGTCAGCGGGAAATATGGAGATATCGACAACGCCGTGTTCCAGGACAAGTTCGCCATGTCCTACATGACCAAGACTCTCGGTCTGGCCAAGAAGCTGGTCCCGGATCTGACGCCGGAAAAATTCAAGCAGGACTTCGGCGCAGCACCCATACCCAAAGCACCGGGCGGGGAGTGGTCCACCATGGCCGGCGGGTATCTGCTGTCCGTTCCCTCGGGTGCCGAACATCCGGATCTGGCCTGGGAGCTGATCTCCATCGGCGCGGCGCCCGATGCCCAGTACAAGTACACCTCGGCCAGGGGATATGTGCCGACCTTCTACTCCCTGATGAAGCGGCCGGAGGATTACTTCTCCGTCGATCCATATTTCAATGTGATCTTGAACGCCCTTCCCTCCGCACACTTCAGGCCGGGGCTTCCTCAGTACACCGAGATTTCCGCGGCCATCCAGGATGCCATCCAGGCGGCCGTGCTCGGACAGGCCAGCCCCAAAGCGGCACTGGACGCGGCAGCGGCAAAGGTGAATCAGCTGCTTGCCCAATAATTTGTAGTCAGTCTGGAGGAGGCGTTTCGTCTCCTCCAGCATTTTGCAGCAAATTCCGATAGTAATCTAAGAATGAGAAAACAAAGCAAGATCATCCTCAGCGGCTACCTCCTCATTCTTCCAGCTTTTTCGTTGATATTCCTGATCCTCATCTACCCATTGATCCAGGCTGTGCTGTTGAGCCTCCAGGAAGTCAAGCTGGCCTCCCTCAGCCGCCAGACTTTTGTCGGTTTTAAGAATTACCTCACGATTTTCACATTCGTCGGTCCAAGTTTCTTCCGGCAGGTCCTGCCGGCGACCTTCTACTTCGTTGCCGGGAGCATCATCGGTCAGCTGGGCTTCGGTTTGGCCATGGCTCTCCTGGTCAACCAGAGGTGGGTGCGGGGCAAGGATATCTTCCGGGCCATCTTCATCCTGCCCTGGGTGACCAGCGCCATCGTGATGGCCATCTCCTGGCGCTTCATGTACGAACCCCGCTTGGGCGTGCTCAATCACCTGCTCGTGCTGATGGGTACGACGAACCTGCCCGGCTGGCTCAATGACCTCAACCTGGTCATGCCCTGCCTGATCATCGCCAATGTGTGGCACGGCACCGCCTTCAGCTTTACCCTGCAGACCGCCGGACTGCAGAGCATTCCCTACGAGCTCTACGAAGCGGCCACCGTGGACGGGGCCAGCGCCGGACAGAGGTTTCGCTTCGTGACCCTGCCCCTGGTTCGTCCCTTCATCATGATCAATCTGGTGTTGATCTCGATGTACACGGTCAACTTCTTCGATTTGATCTACGCCATGACCAACGGTGGCCCGCTGTACAGGACCGAGGTCATCGCCGTGTTCCTCTATCACCAGGCCTTCGAGTACGGCTACATGGGCAGGGGTGCGGCCGTGGCGGTTCTGATTCTCATCATCAACCTGCTGCTCACCCTTCTATATATGAGACTGAATCGCGAGCGGGTTGCGGAGCAGAAGCGATGAATGCCAAGCTCAGCTGGAAGATCGTTACCTACGTGCTGCTCGTGGTGTGGGTCGTATTCACGGTCATGCCGCTGTACTGGCTGCTCAGCGCGACCTTTAAGCCTTCCGATGAGGCGATCGGCTATCCCCCCACCCTGTTTCCCCGTCGCCCGACCTTGCGGAATTTCGGGGATCTGCTGTTCCGATCCAAATTCGGCTTCAAGTCCTATCTGAACAGCATCGTGATTTCCGTGGGCGCAACCCTGATCAGTACCGGATGCGCCATGCTGGCGGGATTCGGCTTCTCCCGCTTCCGTTTCCCCTTGCGGAATCAAATACTCGTATTGATCCTGCTCATCCAGATGATCCCCCTGCTGGCCGTGATCATCCCGCTGTACAGGCTCTACTCCCTCTACGGTCTGTACGACACCCGCTTCGGTTTGATGATCGTCTACGCGGTACGCACCGTTTCCATGAACACCTGGCTGTTGAAGGGCTACTTCGACACCATCCCCATTGAGATCGAGGAGGCGGCCCTGATAGACGGCTGTTCCCGGCTGCAGGCTTTTCTCAGAGTGTCTTTTCCGATCGCGGCCCCGGGAGTGGCCGCTGCTGCGATCTTCGCCTTCTTCCGTTCCTGGAACGAGTTCATGATCGCCATGACCCTGACCTCCACGGTTCGGCCCTACACAGTGGAGCTGTACCGCTTCATCGGGGAGCATGGAGATGTGGACTGGAGCCTCCTGGGCACCGCTTCGTTCATCGCCATTGTTCCGGTCCTGATCCTCTTTTCCTTCTTTCAGAAGTACTTCGTGATCGGCCTTGCCGGCGGCGCCGTGAAGGAATAATCTCCTTCCGAGGGTTGGAGGATTCAACTGCTTATCATAACAATCGGATCGGTGAACCGTGCAGAGCATATCTGATCGTGACCGCTACAGGCTGATCGTCTTTGACCTGGATGGAACCCTGGTGGATGACAATCTCAACACGACGCAGGAGGATCTCCAGGGCATTCGCGAAGCCCGGCAAAAGGGCCTGGCAGTGACCCTGGCCACCGGAAGGACGTACCGATCGGCACTGCCGTATATTCGAAAGCTGGGAATCGAACTACCCGTTATCCTCTGCAATGGCGCCGCCATCGTCGCTCCCGAACAGGGTGAGGTTCTGTTCCAGCAGATGCTACCCGCGGCGGAGGCACTCCGCCTTGTGCAGCAAGCAGCCGAGGCCGGCTTGGACTGCCTGCTGTACACCGATCCCCTCTCGGACTACCCCTCCGTTTCCCGCCTGACCCCACTGCTGTCCGACTTCATCCTCCTGGAGGGACTGCACTGCGTAGAGCTCAACGACCTTTCCCGGATCATAGACACCCACCCGCCGATCAAGGTACAGATCGTCGGATATGAGGAGAAGAACCTGATCGAGTTCCAGCGCTCTGTTGAAGGCGGGCTCCCGGGGATTTCGGTCATGAAGGTGCAGAGCGACTACCTGGAGGCCGTACCGGCCGGGGTGTCCAAAGGTGCTGCAATGGAAAGACTCAGCCGTTTGCTCGAGATACCGCCCTCGCAAATCGCGGCTTTCGGTGATAGCATGAATGACTTGGAGTTGCTGGCCGCCGCCGGGCTCGGCATAGCCATGGCGGATGCCCCGGAGCAACTGACTGAAGCGGCGGATATCATCGCTTCGAGCGTGGCTGTGGGATTGGCGCAACTGTGGGACTAGATGCGTCTATGCCGGTACAATTGGTTCAGGATGGAGACCCATGAATCGAATATCCAGAGAACTGTCTGAGCAATTCTTCCAGCGTCATACAGACCTCCGCGGTTGCCGGGAGAGTATCGAGGCCGCCCTGGCCATCCTGGTGGACGCGTTTCGAAGCGGCAACAAGGTCCTGATCTGCGGGAACGGGGGGAGTGCGGCCGATGCGGAGCACATCGTCGGCGAGCTGATGAAGGGCTTCAGAATGCCCCGCCCGCTTCCAGAACGTTCCGTCCGCGAGCTGGCCGAAGGGTTCCCGAAGGAGGGAGCTCTTCTGGCCGGGAAACTCCAGGGCGCGCTACCGGCCATATCCCTGGTCAGCCAGAGCTCGCTGTGCTCGGCGATCAGCAATGACAGCGGCGCCGAGATGGTGTTCGCTCAGCAGGTGTACGGATACGGTACTCGGGAAGACGTCCTGCTGGCTCTGAGCACCTCGGGAAGGGCCAAGAACGTTCTCTACGCGGCAATAACCGCGAGAGCCTTCGGACTGAAGAGGATCGCACTGACCGGCAGGAACGAAAGCCCCCTGAGCGAGCTCTGCGATGCCACCATCCGGGTTCCTGCAGAGGACACCGCCGAGGTTCAGGAGTATCATACCAAGGTCTATCACCACATCTGCGCCGTGCTCGAGGCGGAGTTTTTCGGAGGACAGTAGACGGTGAACTCATCTCAGGTCAAAAAAATCCTGGAGCGTGCTCCGGAGCTGAGGATCGGGATCGTGGGAGATTTCTGTGCCGACCTCTACCTTACGATCGATCCCAGCGCTTCGGAGATATCTCTGGAGACCGGGCTTGCCACCCAACCGGTAGCCGGGCAGCGTTTCTCTCCGGGCGGGGCGAGCAATGTGGCGGCCAATCTGAGGTCTATGGGCGTGGGAGAGGTCCTGGCCTTCGGCGTGGTCGGCGGGGATCCGCATGGGACTCAGCTGATCGGCCTGTTGGAGAGCTGGGGGGTCTCGACCGACAGTCTGCTGATCCAGAACGAAAAGTGGCAGACCCACGTGTTCACCAAGGTCCTTGTGGATGGGGTGGAGCAGCCCCGGCTGGACTACGGGAACTTCAACGATCTGAGTCCCGGCCTGGCCGAAGGACTGCTTCGGGACGTCGAGCAGCAGCTTCCCCGCCTGGATGTGCTGATCATCAACCAGCAGGCCTACCGGGGCATTCACACCCCGGATTTCCGAGAAGCCCTGGCCGCGCTGATCGCGAAGAATCCGAGAACACTGTATATCACCGACAGCCGCGCCTACAGCGACGAGTTCCAGGGATCGGCGCGCAAGATAAACGAGCAGGAGGCTCTCACGATCTGCGGGAAGCCCCACTGCCCTGCAGAGGATATCCCGGAGGAGGTTGTACGGGAGGTCGCGACCGAGCTCTTCCGCAGGTGGCGGGAACCGGTTTTTATCACCCGGGGTGTGAACGGCTGCATCGTCTGCGAGCGGGAAGGGATCAAGGAAATCCCCGGTCTGATGATTCTCAATCGCATCGATCCGGTCGGGGCGGGAGACAGCCTGCTGGCCGGTATCGCCGCGGCCCTGTCCGCCGGATTTTCCCCTGCCCTTGCCGCCGAGTTCGGTACCCTGGTGGCCGGCGTCACCGTGCAGAAGCTCTTCGAGACAGGAACCGCCACTGCCGAAGAGATACTGGAAATCAGCGCCGCCCCGGTGTTCAGATACCGGAGCGAACTGGCCCGCAGCCCGGAGAAGGCCCGCTACCACGAAGGATCCAGGATTGAAATCGTCACCGCCCCTCCGAGGGGGCATAATTACACCCACTTCATCTTCGACCATGACGGTACCATCTCCACCCTGCGGCAGGGGTGGGATGAGGATATGGAACCGATGATGATGGATGCCATAGTGGGAGATCGGCGAGAGGTCATCCCCAAGCTCAGCATGGATCGGATCGAGAAGCGGGTAAGACAGCTCATTGAGGAAACCACGGGGGTGCAGACCCTGGTGCAGATGCAGTACCTGAGCGAGCTGGTGCGGGAGTACGGATACGTGGCCGAAGAGGATATCCTCGATGCCGCCGGCTACAAACGGATCTTCAACGCGGCTCTCATGCGCAGAGTGGAGGATCGTCTGGCTCGGATCCGGGAGGGCCGGCTCACCGCGGATCAGTTCATTCTCAAAAAAGCGGTAGATTTTCTCCAAGCCCTCCATAGCAGGGGGGCTCACCTGTACCTGGCCAGCGGCACGGATCAGGAGGATGTGGAACGGGACGCCGCTGTTTTAGGCTACGCGGCTGTGTTTGCAGGACGAATCTACGGCGCCGTCGGGGATATCCGCCACGAACCGAAGTTGAAGGCCCTGGAAGCCATCATGAGGCAGATCGAAGAGGACGGTCGAGGAGAGATGGTGATGTTCGGAGACGGGCCCGTGGAGATCAGGGAGACCCGTAACCGTGACGGCTACACGGTGGGAGTGGCCAGTGACGAGGTGAGCCGCCGCGGTTTGAACTTGGTGAAACGCAGCCGCCTGATCCAGGCCGGCGCCGATCTGATCGTTCCCGACTTCTCGGAAGCCGATCGGCTGATTCGGCTGTTTTTTCAGGAGTAGACTATGCCCTTTGCAGAATTGGACCGGCGCCGTCTACGGCTCAAGAGCCTGGCGGAACGTAAGAACCGGGTCAGAATCGAGCAAGCCCAGGTAACCCCGCGGGATGAGGCAAAACCTCTCCCGGAGGAAATTCTGAAGAAGATCGGGCAGGCGGCGGCGGATATCAGGAGGGCTCGTTCCTCGGAGAAACCGGTGATGCTGGCCTTCGGTGCTCACGCCATCAAGAACGGGCTGGCCCCCCTGCTGATTCACCTGATCGAAGAGGGTTGGATCAACCACCTGGCCACCAACGGAGCCGGCATCATCCATGACTGGGAGTTCGCCTACCAGGGAGAGAGCTCGGAATCGGTGCGGGAGAATATGCAGCTGGGCCGGTTCGGTCTCTGGGAGGAGACCGGTCTGTACCTGAACCTGGCTCTGCTGGTCGGGGCGTATCGGGGATTGGGATACGGGGAGTCGGTGGGATCCCTGGTGCACCACGATGGCCTGCAGATCCCGACGCGGGAACAGCTGCTGGAGAAGACCGGAGAGGTGGAAGAGCATCCGGAGCAGGCCGCGGCGGCGGCGGATCTTTTCCGCGTCCTTCGGGATGCCGACATCCCTTCCGGTCCCCTGCAGGTACTCCATCCGTACAAACGCTTCGGGCTGCAGGGCGCGGCTTTTCGTTTGGACATTCCCTATACCGCTCATCCCATGTTCGGCCACGACATCATCTACACCCACCCCTCCAGCTGCGGAGCGGCCATCGGACGCACTGCTCAGCGGGATTTCCTGGCTTTCGCCCACAACGTCTCCAAGATCGACGGCGGCGTATACATCTCCGTGGGATCGGCGGTGATGTCGCCGATGATCTTCGAGAAATCCCTGGCCATGGCGCAGAACCTGGCCCTGCAGCGGGGAAGAGGAATCGAAAACCTGAACATCTACGTGGTGGACCTGGCCGAGTGCGACTGGGACTGGAGCGCAGGCGAGCCTCCTGCCGAGGATCCCGCCTACTACGTGCGATTTCTCAAATCCTTCAGCCGCATGGGCGTGCCCATGCACTATATCCGGGCCGACAACCGCGATTTCCTGTTGAGCCTCTGCAGGATGTTGACCAGTTAGCTTGCCCGCAATCCTGCCGCTCTGTCTCCGTGCGTTTCCCAAACAGCCCCGTATTCGTTAGAATAGGTGCATCATGAGTAAACTGGCACTGTTGGGAGGTACGAAAGCCGTATCCGCCGGGGAGGATCTGTTC
This sequence comes from uncultured Spirochaetaceae bacterium, assembly GCA_964520025.1. Classification (GTDB taxonomy): domain Bacteria; phylum Spirochaetota; class Spirochaetia; order SZUA-6; family DRHE01; genus JAFGQJ01. Next base: position 2,411 of record CAZFMD010000044.1, on the reverse strand, counting down.
GCCTGGCCCGTGGTCACTCCCGCGATGGAACAGGCCGTCCTGGAGGTCCTCCGCAAGGGAAAGATCTCCGATCTGGACATTACCGTACAGTTCGAGAAAGAGTTCGCCGACTGGTTGGGGGTGGAACACGCCCTGGCCCACAACACGGGAACCGCGGCGGTGCACTGCGCCCTGTTCGGTCTGGGAATCGGCAGGGGGGATGAGATCATCTGCCCGAGCATGACCTACTGGGCCTCCTGTGCCCCCGTTCTGTCCCTGGGCGGGACCGTGGTTTTTGCGGACATCGATTCCACCAGCCTCTGCATCGATCCCCGGGATATCGAGCGCTGCATCACCGAACGAACCCGAGCGATCGTGGTGGTCCACTATTCGGGGATGCCCGCGGACATGGATGCGATCCTGTCCATCGCCGGCAAGCACGGCCTGGCCGTACTGGAGGACTGCTCCCATTCCCACGGCAGTCTCTACAAGGGCGGAATGACAGGGACCTTCGGCGACGCGGCCGCCTTCTCGCTGATGTCTGCCAAATCCATGCCCATCGGCGAGGGAGGGATGCTGGCCACGAACGACCGGCGCATCTACGAGCGGGCCATCGCCTTCGCCCACTACGCCCGGCACAGCGACTTCCTGACCATTCCGGAGATCAAGGCAGGCGCCGGCGTTCCCTGGGGGGCTTACAAGTACCGGCTCAATCAACTGTGCTCGGCCATCGGCCGGGAGCAGCTGAAGAACTACGGCCCGCAGATGGCGGAGATCGACAGGGCAATGAATTGTTTCTGGGATCTTCTGGAAGGCGTGCCTGGAATCCGCCCTCACCGGCCGCCCAAAGATTCGGGGCTCACCATGGGAGGCTGGTACAATCCCCTGGGGCACTACCACGCTGAGGAGCTGGGCGGTCTGTCCATAACGCGTTTCTGCGAAGCCCTGAGAGCCGAGGGAGTGGAGGACTGCCGGCCCGGCTGCAACCTGGCCCTGCACACCCATCCGCTGTTCAGCGACCTGGATGTCTACAACGAGGGCAGGCCCACGTGCCTGACCGGCTCTGGCGGAAAACCACGAAGCAGCGGCGGGAAGGAGCATCTTCGGGTCTCCTCCGGGATCCAGGCCAGGGTCTTCAAGGTTCCCTGGTTCAGGCGCTACCAAAGGCGGACTATCGAAGAGTTTGCCCGGGCGCTTCATAAAGTGACGGAGAGCTACGCAGAGCTGCTGCCCGGAGATCCGGGCGATCCGGAAACCCTGGGCGGCTGGGGCACCAGCTCCCTGACCGTAACCCGCTGAGGGTAGGGAATTGATCGTCGATTTTCACACCCACGTCGGTGATTTCCGCACTCCCGATCAGATGGACAGGACACCTGTGACCTGGGAGCAGCTGATCCGCCGCCTGGATCGGGAGGGTATCGACAGGGCGGTGGTTCTTCCCCTGGGGGCATCCCCGGAGAGTACCCAGGCGCCCTTCCTCCTGGCTGCCAACCCCGACATCCTCAGCCAGCTCGAGGCGGCTGAGGCCTACCGGGACCGGGTGATTCCGTTCGGCAACCTCGATCCTCGCATGGGTGCACTGGGCAATCTGACGGTGGATCAGCTGGAAAATCCCCCGGAGACCGACTTCTCCTGGATCCTGGAACGATTCATAGAGCTGGGGTGCGTGGGGATCGGCGAGCTCACCGCCAACATTGCCCTGGATGATCCCAGGACCATCAACCTCTGCAGGCAGTGCGGCGCTCACGGTTTGCCGGTGCTGTTCCACATAACCGGCCCGGGCAGGGGCGTCTACGGCCTATTCGACGAGGTGGGATCTCCCCGCTTGGAACGGCTGCTCCAGGAGGCTCCGGAAACCACTGTTGTGGGTCATGCCCCGGGATTCTGGGCCGAGATCAGCGGTGATGCCGCTCCGCAGGACAGGTTCATCTACCCCACGGGACCGGTTACGCCCGGCGGCAGCCTGCCGCGGCTGCTGCGAGAGTATCCAAACCTCTACGCCGATATTTCCGCCCGCAGCGGTCTGAACGCCATCCAGCGGGACCGGGAGTACGGGGTCCGCTTCCTCAACGAGTTCCAGGATCGCATCCTCTTCGGAACCGATATCTGCTTCGCCGATGCCGAAGCAGATATTCCTACATTGAGCTGCCTGAGAGAGCTGCTGTCCGCAGGTGAATTAGATTCCGGGGTGTTCGACAAGATAACCGGAAAAAACGCCCTGAAAATTTTACCCCTCTACCACCCGTAGATCAAACCATCTTGAACATCTGAGACATTCTGCGCCCCAGGATCCGGTTGGCCAAGGTTATGGCGGCCAGGACCAACACGATAAGGATCGTGCCCAGGGCGTAGGCCGGCCCGATGGTGGCGGAGAACAGGTACTCCACGATGGCCACGGTGATCGTCTTCCAGCGGGCGGAGTAGAGGATCAC